>JALUYL010000110.1 GCA_027012955.1 Sulfurovum sp. | reverse complement strand
CAACCAAGCATCATAATAGCCTCTGCATCAAAAAAATCACGCAGAGCATCGGTATGACCTTTATAGTTTACGCCTGCCTTCTCCCATGCTTTTTTGTGGATGGGTAGGGTACAGATGGCATCTACTTTCTTATCGCGTGCTAGTTCTACGGCTGTTGTAAAAGAAGCATAGGCATAGGCACCACTTTCTTTAGTGACTGTTCCAGCCTCTATTTTAAAAGTTGAAGCGATATTTTCAATGGTTTTGAAATTATCAGGAATAGTAAGTTTTAGTTTCTTAGCAGCCTGTTTTAACATCTCTTTATCTATGCAATAGACGGGTATGACTAGTTTCGAGACTGTATCATGATTTTCCAATGCAAGTTGGATACCTATGCCGTTAAGGTCACCGATGGAAATAGCTACTTTTTTACGACTTAACATTTAATGCTTCGTTTGTATTTAATTTTAATTCTTGTCATGTTTTTCCCGTAGGGTGGATTTATCCACCATGTTCAATATAAAAGGTGGATAAATCCACCCTACATTAACGTATCAATTTTGCTTTCATATCAAGTATCGCTTGTTCCAACCCCACATACACAGACCGAGCAACGATGCTCTGTCCTATGTTTAACTCTTCAATAGTTTCTATCTCTACAATCTCAGAGACATTTTGCATATTAAGCCCATGTCCAGCAGCAACTCTGAGTCCGAACTCCATGGCATCACAGCTAAGCAGACGCAGGTTGCAGAGCTCATCTTGTAACATCTGTTTAAGTATTTTGCGTGAGAGTTCAAGTTCTGGAATGGAGTGGTGTGTTTTACTGAGGTTAGAGTAGAGCATCGCGTAGATGTTTGCGTACTTACCTGTATGAAACTCTATCCACTCTACACCTAGGGCTTCAGAAGCTTTAACCGCTGTAAGTGTAGGGTCTATGAAAAGTGAGACTTCTATCTCCTCTGCCTGTAGACGTTTAATGGCCTCTTTGAGTTTAGGCTGTTCTCCTTCAACTGCAAGCCCACCCTCTGTTGTCACCTCTTCACGTTTCTCAGGTACAAGTGTAACACGATGTGGGTGTAGCTTACATGCGATGTCTATCATACTTGGCTCTGTGGCACACTCAAGGTTGACAGGTAAAGTTGACAACGCTATGATGTTTTCAGCATCACTGTCTTGCATATGACGTCTGTCTTCACGCAGGTGTATGGTTATCTGGTCAGCACCTGCACGTTTACATATGCTCAGCGCATCAAGTGGGTCTGGATCTGCAACTTTTCTAGCTTCTCTTAGTACAGCGATATGGTCTATGTTAACACCTAAGTACATGATGATAGATTCCCTTAAATATGATTGGTTTAATAATTGTATTGATTATAACAAAAGATATTGAGACTAACTCTCTTTCGACTCGTTCGTAGTAGCCTTAGTGCTTTTACGTTTCTTGTAGGTACGTTTTTTAGGTTTGCTTTCTTCCATGAGGACTTTTGTCTTTTTTAACGACAGGTTGTAAAACCAGATGATACCTAAAAGTAACACAGCACCTATAAGGAAATGGTAAATGACAATCCCCGCTCCCATACCGTAGATGAAGTTGAGCATATGCTGTTTTTCGACCTTCTCTTCAGTCGTCATGGTAGATTCATCTTTTTTAAAGATGCCTATAGCATTGTCTAAAAATCCTCCAGCACTTTGTAATAGGCTAGAGCCTTTATCTTTGATATTCCGTAAAGTAAAGTTATTGTTTTCGATTTCATTCATAATGTGATTATATCTAAATGGGTTTAACCTGCTTGATGTATAATGCATTCAATAGATATTTGGAGATAATATGCCTGAAAAAAAAGCACTACAAATTAATGAATACAAACATATTAAACACAACATTGGAAATGGCAGACCTAGCGTCTTAGCCTTTGGTATGGCACATTGCTACTCATGCTTAGCGATGTCTCAGGTGTTCGCCCAAGTGTTAGAAGTACATCCAGAGTACCAGATCTACTCCATAGACTCCCAAAAAGACCGTCTCGTAGCACGTGACACCTACAAACTAAAAGAGATGCCTACGCAGATATTTTTTAATGAACAAGGTGAGGAAGTTTTTCGTCACACTGGGGCGTATAAGAAACCAGTGTTGGATATTATTTTGAAGAAGTGGGGGTTTGTTTGATTTTGTGGTATAATAATTCAAATAGACTAAAGGACTTTTTATGACTGTAAAAATGAATCAAGTAATGAGTGAACTCGAAACATTAAGTGCATCAGAAAAAGGAATGATAGCACAATATCTCATAGCTTCTTTAGATGATAAAGAAGATAAAAATGCTTCTGAAAAATGGGCAACATTAGCTAAAAACAGATATGAAGAGTTGGTATCAGGTAAAGTTCAATCAGTTTCATGGGATAGTATGAAGCAAAATATTTTGGGGTAATGTATGAAACCAATACGTTTTCATCCTGATGTTGAAAATGACATCAAGGGCTCTTTTTCATGGTATGAAGATGAACTTGAAGGTTTAGGTTTACAATTCATTTCAGAATTAGAACAAGGTTTTGATGCTATTAGCTACGCGCCATCTACTTGGGTGACTTTTGAGCATGGTTTTAGAAGATATATTCTTGCGCGATTTCCTTTTTCTGTTGTCTATAAAGAAGAAGAGAATGAAGTGTATATTGTAGCAGTGATGCACAATAGTCGCAATCCTGAATACTGGAAAGAGAGAATTTAGCTAGTATCACAGTTCCTACTTCTTTGTTAAGAGTCATTTTGATTAGATTTATTTTCATCTAATAGCAAATATCTAAATGAAATATTATTAACTTCTTTTTTTATTTTATATGTTTTTGTTTGTGGTCTCTTAATTATTACAGAGCTGTTTGATATCCACGTAATTTTGAAATTATCTGGATATCCATTTGCAATATAAACATTACCACTATCATCTTCCAAATCTAATTTTTCATTATTATCAAGTAATGATATTTGAGAAGAAAAACCTGTAGTTGCACCACAATCTCGTTGATAAAGTACAAGTTTATATTTTTGATTTGGAGAAATAGATGTTTGCATAATAGTATTCCCGCACATTCCTGAAAATAAATAATCTAAAATTAGATAGAGAAATAAAATAACGAGTAAAAGAGTTATTCCAATATATTTTAGTGCTTTGATAATTAGTAGCCTTTAAAAAGATTTAATAACATCAAATTATAACCAAAATTACGCTAAAATCGCGTCAATATTATTGTAAAGGCTTTTAAATGGCAAAAAGAACAATCAAAAAAGCAGTACTCGCTTACTCTGGTGGGCTTGATACGAGTATCATTCTTAAATGGCTTCAAGATGAGTATGAGTGTGAGGTAGTAACGTTTACTGCTGACCTTGGACAAGGTGAAGAAGTAGAACCTGCACGTGTTAAAGCACTTGCTATGGGGATAAAAGAAGAAAATATATTTATCTTAGACCTTAGAGAAGAATTTGTAAAAGACTTCGTATTTCCTATGTTTAGAGCCAATGCTATTTATGAGGGTGAGTATCTGTTGGGTACGTCTATCGCGCGTCCGCTTATCTCTAAAAAGCAGATAGAGATAGCACACCAAACAGGTGCTGATGCAGTCTCTCATGGGGCAACAGGAAAAGGGAATGACCAAGTACGTTTTGAACTTGGTTACCTCGCACTTGACCCAGACATCGCGGTTATCGCACCATGGAGAGAGTGGGACTTGAACTCACGTACGAAGCTACTTGAATATGCTAAAAAACATGGTATTGACATCGACGGTAAAGGACAGGCTAAACCTTACTCTATGGATGCAAACTTGTTGCACATCTCTTACGAGGGTGAGCACTTGGAAAACCCATATGCAGAGCCAGAAGAAGATATGTGGTTGTGGTCTGTAAGCCCAGAGAAAGCACCAGATGCTCCTGAGTACATTACAATCTCTTACAAAAATGGTGACCCAGTTGCCATTAACCGTGAAGAGATGAGTCCTGCGACTATGCTTACTAAACTTAACGAATATGGTAACAGACATGGTATCGGGCGTATCGACATCGTTGAAAACCGTATGGTTGGTATGAAAGCACGTGGATGTTACGAGACTCCAGGTGGGACTATTATGCTTAAAGCGCATAGAGCTATTGAGTCTATCACACTAGATAGAGAAGAAGCACACATGAAAGATGAGCTTATGCCTAAGTATACAAAACTCATCTACAACGGTTTATGGTGGTCTCCAGAGCGTCGTATGCTACAAGCTGCCATAGATGCAACACAAGACCAAGTGCAGGGTGACGTAAAACTTAAACTTTACAAAGGAAGCGTGACTGTAGTGGGTCGTCGTTCAGACAGAACACTGTACTCTGAAGAGCACTCTACCTTCGAGGCAGATGATGTCTATAACCAAAAAGATGCAGAAGGGTTCATTAGACTGAATGCACTTCGTTTCATTATTGAGGGTAAAAAACAGCCTGAGCGTATTGAGTCATTGATAGCTGGAGGTGAAGAAGAGGGTGATGAGGTTTGTCGTATTGAGACAAGTTCATTTACTATTTGTCAGCGTATTAAAAAGTTTTTTGGTTTTGGTAAGAAAGAGGTTCCTGCTAAGGGTGGGAAAGAATATATAAAAGAGAAATAATCTTTTTTCTCTTCTTTTGTTCTGATGCTTTGTATGGGAACTTATACTACATATTTTTAATCTAATTTCCCTTTTATTTTCATTGTGGCATTGTTTCTCTCTTCATTTTTTTAAAAAAAACGAAGCAAAAAATCGTTGTGGCTCTCGAATCGCTCGTCGCTTTCAAGGGCGTTCGCCACAACAAGGATTATTAATATAGCTAGGCTATCGCCATCTATCTGAGTATTCTTTATACGAACTTTGTATGAGCCAATAACTTTTTAGTTAATCCAATAATTCTTCCATCTCTTTTAGAACTCTTGATGGGGAAAAGTTTATGACTGACTCTCTGCTGATGAGACTTGGTAAGATTTCCAGTAAAACATAGATAAATCCTATCATTGGGTAAAAGGCATAGTATTCTGCTTTAAAATCTTTAAACTTATAGCGTGTTATAAACCACTCTTTTGCACTCTGGGCACCTGAGTCATAGAGTAGGACTTCCATGGCAAAGATGGAACCCCAAGCGATGTATGTGAGTAATACCACGATGACGGCTCCGAGTATGCCAAACATGGCGATGACAGCTGCGAGGAATACTGCCATGTAGATGGCAAAGGATGAAAAGCCTAACGTGGCAAAGATGGCTAGCGTGGAGACGATGAAAAGCACGCCACCAAAAAGAAAGAAAAGCTCTAGCCAGCCTCTTTGCTCTTGGAAAGTGGGGCTAAAGTATGCACCGAGAAGGGTTACTGCAAATATAGCTAAAACAATAAGGGCGAGAGAACGATACTCTTGCATGTCTATTTCCTTTGTTAAAAGGGCAACCACAAGGGATTGCCCCTACGATATTTGCATTTTTATGTATGGATACCCCTTGTTGGTATCCAACAATTAATCTATTTCATACAATTTAATAAGACTTTTCACATCAGCCTTACGACCCAACCACTCTTGGTAAAGCTCTGACATCTCTTTGGCGCCACCGTTGGCGAGTATATACTCTTTATATCCCTTTGCAGCCTCTTTGTCAAATCCTGATTCTTCATCTAAGCATGAGAAGAATGCATCTGCACTAAGCACTTCTGCCCATTTGTAAGAGTAGTATCCTGCTGCGTACCCTCCTGCAAAAATATGTGCAAATCCATGTTGGAATTTGTTGTATTTTGGTGCAGGGAGTAAAGAGGTTTTTTCTCGTATGCCATCGAGTAATTCCTGCACCTCTTCGCCTTGGTAAAGGTCTTGATGGAGTGTAAAGTCAAAGAGTGAAAACTCTACCTGACGTAAGATACCCAGAGCTGCCTGATAGTTCTTGGTTTCTTTTATTTTAGCCATGAGTTCCTCTGAGATAGGCTCACCACTTTCGTAGTGAAAACCAAAACGTTTTAAAATGGCAGCCTCATAGGCAAAGTTCTCTAAAAACTGAGAAGGAAACTCTACCACATCCCAAGCTACACCGTTAATGCCGCTCACTGAACGCTCTTTACATTTACCAAAGAGGTGATGAATGGCATGTCCCATTTCATGGAAAAGTGTCACTACATCGTCATGACGTAGTAGTGATGGTGTAGTCTCTGTGGTAGGGGAAAAGTTACAAACCACAAAAGCAGAAGCAAGGTGTGTTTTTCCTTCACTGTCAACATAATGTGTCTCCCAATCATTCATCCATGCCCCACCACGCTTTTCTTTACGTGCTTCAAGGTCGAAGTAGATGCGGCCACTTAGTTTTCCATCATCAAAGATATCAAAGGGTTTGACACACTTGTGCCATGTAGGTACATCGGCTGGTTTAAATGTCACACCAAAGAGTTCAGAGACGATGTCAAGTAGTCCGTTTAGGACTTTTTCTTGTACAAAGTAAGGTTTGGTCATCGTGTCATCAAAGTCAAATTTTTCTTTTTTGAGTTTTTCTGAGTAGTAGCCAACATCATACCCAGCCAAGTCTTTAATGCCATCTGAATTTTGGGCAAAATCTTTGAGCTCTGCTAATTCATTTTTAGCCTGTGGCAAGGCAGCATCAGCTAAGTCATTTAGAAAGGTAATGACATCTTCCTCTTTGCTCGCATCTCTCGTCTCAAGTGCATACTGTGCGTAACTGTCAAAGCCAAGCAGTTTGGCTTTTTCATTTTTAAGGGCTAGTATCTGGTCAATGACTTCTGCATTTTCTGGTGCTCTTGTACTGTACGCTTTTGAGAGTTCTTTTCTGTACTCACGATTTGGTCCATAGGTCATGTAGGCTAAGTAGCTAGGGATTTGCAGTGTAAATTTATACACTGTTTTACCCTCTAGCTCTTCTGCGGCTGCATCGATGTCAGACTGAGGCATACCTTCTACATCTTTTGCATTTTCTATGATAAGTTCATAGGCATTGGTAGCGTCAAGTAGGTTTTGTGAGAAGTTGTTAGAGAGTTCGGAAAGTTTTAGGCTTATCTCCTCCATACGTTTTTTCTCTGCTTCAGGGAGAGTCACACCAGAGAGAACAAAGTCTCTAATGTCATGAGAGACTACGGTTTTTGCTTCCTCTGACTCTGCTTTGATTTGTTCTATTTTTTTAAACAGCTCAACATTTTGTGCCATTTCTGAACCAAACTTAGAAAGTAGTGGTAGTGACTCCTCATAAGCTTTTTGCGTTTCGTCTGAGTTCATCACTGAATTGAGGTGTGAAAGAGGGGTAAAAAAAAGCCCTAGCTCTTCATCTAAATCTTGTAAAGGTTTGAGCACTTTTTCGTAGCTTGTATCTTCAGATTTTGTGAGTGTGTCTATGACTGTGCGTTGTTGGTTTAAAAGTGTGTCAAGTTCTTTGGGGAAGTTGTCTAAATTGTCTATGTGAAAGTTTTGAAACATGGGTTTTTATCCGTTAATTAATTTTTTTGATTGTAGCATCTTTTGTTAATGGTTTTATTAATAAAAGTAGCTTTGGTAGGAGTATAAGGTTAGAGATAAGTGCTGCTACCATGACCAACATAGTTAAAAGACCAAAATAGATAGTAGGCATCAGGTTTGAAAGCACTAAGATGGAAAAACCAATCATTACTGTAACAGAAGTATAAACCATCGCATACCCTATGCTTTCATTACTGCGCTGCATGGTTTCAATGTAGTTAAAGTCCTTAGTAAACTCTTCTTTAAAACGATGGATATAGTGGATGGTATCATCTACGCCTATCCCCATGGCAATAGCGGCGATGGTAATGGTCATAATGTCTAGTGGTATGTGGAGCCAACCCATAAATCCAAAGATAATGCCTATAGGAATGATGTTGACAACAAGTGCGATGAGTGTTAAGCGTACTGAACGGAAGAGAAGCAGAAACATCACCGATAAAATGACCAAGACTAAACTTAATGTCATAATCTGGGAACGAAAGAGTGACTGTAACATATTGTTATAAATGACCATAAGGTTGGAAAGCTTATAGCTAACAATATTGGGGTTGAGGAATTTTGCTAAATCCTGATGAATTTTTTGCAAAAGCTCGTTTCTGCGTAATCCTGGATTGGAGTCTTTTATACGTGCACTAAAACGTACTTGCGAGTCGTTGATATCTACATAGGGAGAGAGAATAATATCTCGGTATTTTTGTGGCAGTTTTTTATAGAGTAGGGCAATTTCAACACTGTCTAGGTCTTTTCCTTTGTTGAGTATTTTCCCTGTCTCTAAGATGGTATCGAACGATTTGACATCCCCTGTGGCATCGAGGGCATAAAGATATTGATGTACTTGTTTTATAATGTTGATTTTCTCATCGGTAAACCAGTATTGTTCTTGGTTTTCTTCTGCGTCAAACTCATCTTCAAAAGACTCTTCTTCATCGTCACTTTCTTGTTTTTGGGTGCTGTTGGGTGAGACATCACATTTCCCATCTACACAAAAGGTCAATACAATATCTAAAGGTGTAGTCCCCCCTAACTCTTGGTCTATGATTTTCATCCCTTTGTAGATATCTGTATCTTTTTTAAAATAGTTGATAAAACTATTTTCCACGATAAGCTTTGAGGCACCAGTGATACTGAAAATAATAGCCAAAAGGGTAATGAAAAAGATGATTTTACTATCATGTAGGACGATGCTTGAGCTGAGCTTCGCCAAAGAAAAGGTATGTTGTTTTTGATGTTTGGGTGGAGATTTTTGAAGTAACATGAGCACAGTTGGAAAAATAATAAACGAGATGATAAAGGAGAGTACAATACCTGCTGACATCATCCATCCTAAATTTATCACAGGATGAATATGGGAAAACAAAAGAGATGAAAAACCAGCAATGGTTGTGATGATGGCAAAAAATGTTGGGGTTGCTTTAGAGAGCATGGTCAGCAATATCGTACGTTTAAGTGAAGCGTTAGGATATTGGGCATTGAGCTCTTCATATCGAACGATAAGATGTAAAACGATAGAGATAGTGATGATAAGTTGCAAGGCAATGAAATTAGAGGAGATGACGGTAATCTCCCAGCCCCAAAAACCTAAAGCAGAGGTAATCGCAATGACAGAAAGTGTACAAATAAGGATAGGCAGTACTACCCATCTTATTTTTTTGAAAACAACACCTAATACAATGATGAGTAAGAGTATTAGCATACTTCCGTAAATGGCAAGATCACTTTTTACAAAACCAATAATATCATTGGATATCATTTCTACCCCACCAAGAAATAATGAGGCATTTTGCTCATATTTATGCATAATACTACGAATATCATGAATGTTTTGACTGACACGTTTACGTTGTATGTCTCGGTGTGCTTTAAAGGCATGTGTAACTTGTTGCAACGTTGTCTCTTCTTTGTCGCTCAAGGATGCTGTTCTTTTTTTGAAGAGTAGTGCATTTCTTTTTTCTAAAAGGGCTGTATATTGTCTGTCTTTATGAAGATTAATGAGTATAGATGAGACAGTAAAATCTTTGTTGACAAGACTATCTTTGTAGAGTGGACTTGTCAAAAATTCGTGTTTGGCAAGTGTAAGATTAATATCTGAATTTTCAAGTGTGTGGGTTTCATGCAGTAATGAATCCATATCTCTTAGTGGAGAGTAAAGTAATGGTGCAGAGAGTATAGAATCAACAGACTCTACTAAAGGAAGTGCTTCTAGTGCATGGCTTAAATTTTTTAAAGTTTGTAAGCTCTGTTTTGAGAGAAGAGATTCTTTTGGCTGATAGGCAATGATAAGCATATCATTGCTTTTAAATCTTTTTTCTATTTTTCTTAAAAAAGTTAAATCTTTATCATTATCAAGTAAAAGTGTTTCTGCACTTGCATCGATTTCAAGTTTTGATACGTTTAGCCCGAAAAGAAGTATGGTAACAATCGTCAGGCTAAGTAGAAAACGAGGGTACTTTAGTACAAAATATTGATAAAATCTATAGAGCATATTTTAGAGTGAATTTAGTAATTGTTTAAATTTTTTTGTTTTTAAAAAAGATTTGAACTGTTTTCTGTAAGTCTGTATAATACTTATCCCGGCTAACCGCACATCATAAATGTACCATTGGTTCTTCTTGTTTTTATACAAAAGATACACAACTTTATAGGTATCTGTCTTACCTATGACCTGCGTTTCTAAGCTGATACGTGTAGATTTTACTTTTTGAAGTGTTCTAATGATGACTCTCTGATTGTTATAGAGTCGTAGTTTATCGACATAAGAGTGTTTAATTTTATGTTCAAATACTTTAGCAAATTGTTTTTGTTCTGAATGGTTGAGTGTTTTCCACTTTTTACCCAAAGATATCTTTGCCATCGTATGATAGTCAAAGACATTATTCATAATAGTAATGCTTTTTTGCTCTTTTTGTTTTTGTGAAAAAGATTTGTTTTTAAGTACATTTAAAACTTGATGTACTTTCTTTTCCATAGTCGTTTGTATCTGTGACTCCACCATAGCTTGCGATGCTATAGTCATCCCCAGTAATATTAACAGTACTTTAAACATTCTTTTCCCCTTTTGCTGGTTACTCTGCTATTTCAGCAGAGCGTTTTTGCTCATAGATATCACGTAAAAATGGATAAAGGTCTATGGCATCTTTTTTAAGACTTTCGTATTGTCCTAATTGTAACGAATTTTTGTTTATAGAGTATCCTACTACGATGGCTGTAGACTCTGCAAAGTTGTTTGGTATTTTATAATTTTCTAAACCACGTACATTGACAAGTGGTGAGGCATAGGCATCTACAGATATTCCTACTATGTCTCTAACATTTGATGGACCAAAGAATGGCAAGACAACATGATAACCAGAACCTATACCATAGTAACCTAGTGTTTGACCAAAGTCTTCTTTATGTGCAGAAATATGTATTTGATTTGTAGATATATCTATCAGTCCGCCTAGACCGAGTGTAGAGTTAAAGACAAATCGTGCAAATTCATCTGTAGCATTTCTAACTTTTCCTTGTAATAGATTATTGACAAAACGTACAGGGAATTGGATATTTTTAATGGCATTGGAAACCCCTATACGTAGAGGTTGAGGTAAGATGTAGCCATAGACTTCAGAAATAGGGTTGAGTGCATAGGTAATAACCCCATCATTAAAAGAGGTCATGAGGGTATTATAGCCGTTTAGTGGGTCACTAAGTGGTACTGAAGTTTCATTTTCACTAAACTCATCTTCAAAAGTATCAGTATCACTACTCATAGTACTGTCTTGGGTATTTGTAGTATTTACTACAGTTGCTTGATACTGTGGTAAAGGTGTTTGTTGAGAACAGCCTTGTAGGACAAAGAGTGTCAGTGTAAAGGGTAAAAATAAATATTTCATAATAAACCTCTTAAATCAATATCTTAAGTATACACTTTTTAGAATGTAGTTTTTGTGTAAGATACTACTACTTTAACTAATGCCTAGTAAAATTTTGTTAAAATCATAACAATATTATCTAAGTAAGGACTTAAAAATGAAAGTATTATTAATTAAAGACGTCAAAGCATTAGGCAAAGCAGGTGAAATCAAAGAAGTAAAAGACGGTTATGGTCAAAACTTCCTGATAGGTAAAGGTCTAGCGAAATTAGCAACACCAGATGTAGTAGAAAACTGGAAAGCAGAACAGGATCGCATGGCGCAAGAGCTTAAAGATGAACTTACACGTCTTGAGGCAGAGAAAATCACACTTGAAGCCTCTGAAGTGAAAATAGAGAAAATCAAAGCACCAGTAGGCATCAAAGGTTCAGTTGGAAATGCAGATATTTCTGCAGCTATTGCTGAACAGCTTAACATTGAGGTAGATAAAAAACATATCAATCTTAAAAAAGCATTGAAGTCTGAGGGCGTGCATCCTGTAGATATTAAACTTGGACATGGTATCCATGCGAGTATTAAAGTGAACGTGGTAGCAGTTTAATGTTTCACGCAACTACGATACTGGGCTATAAAGCAGATGGTAAAGCTGTTATTGGTGGTGATGGACAGGTAAGTTTTGGCGATACTGTACTTAAAGGTAATGCGACAAAAATTCGTACGCTCCATGATGGCAAGGTTCTTGCTGGTTTTGCAGGAAGTACTGCGGATGCCTTTAACCTTTTTGATATGTTTGAGACTATTTTGGCTGAGAAAAAGGGTGATTTGTTTAAATCAGTCATAGGATTTTCCAAAATGTGGCGAAAAGACAAACACTTACGCCAACTTGAAGCGATGATGATAGTACTTAACCAAGAGCATATTTTTATACTTTCAGGTACAGGTGATGTCGTAGAGCCTGAAGATGGTAAGATAGCAGCGATAGGGTCTGGTGGAAATTATGCTATCTCAGCTGCACGTGCACTGGATAGACATGCAAACCTAGAGCCTAAAGATCTTGTGGAAAAATCACTCGAAATTGCAGGTGATATCTGTATTTATACAAATAAAAATATAAAACTTTTAGAACTGTAGGGTGGGCATTCTTGCCCACCTTGTAGAAAAAATTATTTGGTGGGCAGGAATGCCCACCCTACAAAGGAAAAATAGTGTTAGACAATTTGACACCTAAAGAGATAGTAAGTTACTTAGACAAGTATGTCATTGGACAAAATGATGCGAAGAAAACGATAGCTGTAGCACTTAGAAACCGTTATAGACGTATGCAGCTAAGTGAAGATATGCAACAGGATGTTACCCCTAAGAATATATTGATGATAGGTAGCACTGGTGTGGGTAAAACAGAGATAGCTAGACGTTTGGCTAAGATGATGAATTTACCGTTTATTAAAGTTGAAGCGAGTAAATATACAGAAGTTGGATTTGTGGGGCGTGATGTTGAGTCTATGATACGTGATTTGGCAGCAACCTCTATGCAGATAGTACGTGAATCTGAAAATGAGAAGAACAAAGAGAAGATAGCAAACTATATAGAGAATAAGATTATAGAGAAACTTCTCCCACCACTTCCTGCTGGAGCGAGTGAGCAGAAAAAAGCTGAGTACGATGCAAGTTTTGTCCGTATGCAAGAGAAGTTTGCTAAAGGTGAGCTTGATCATCTGAAAGTAAAGGTAACACTACCTAACAATCCTCAAATGCCAGAAGATGGTTTACCACCACAGATGATACAGGTACAAGAGAGTATTGTCAAAGTACTTGGCGGCATGGGTAAAAAAGGCCCTGAAAAAGAAGTCACAGTTAAAGATGCTAAGAAAATCTTAGAACAAGAAGCCAGTGAAGAGTTACTTGATGAAGAGGCACTGAAAGCTTTGGCTCTTGAAAAAGTAGAGAAGGGTGGCATTGTCTTTTTAGATGAGATAGACAAGGTAGCCGTCTCAGCTAACTCACAAGGTAGACAAGACCCAAGTAAAGAGGGTGTGCAAAGAGATTTACTTCCTATTGTAGAAGGTTCAGCGGTACATACAAAACTTGGTATGGTCAATACAGATCATATCTTGTTCATCGCTGCTGGTGCGTTTCATGTCTCAAAGCCAAGTGACTTAATGCCAGAGCTTCAAGGACGTTTTCCTTTGCGGGTGGAGCTTGACAGCTTGGATGAAGAGACACTCTATCGTATCTTGACTGAGCCAAATAATTCACTTATCAAGCAATATGAAGCCTTGATGAGAGTAGAAGATGTTGAACTTGTGTTTGATGAATCTGCATTAAGAGCTATCGCTTCTTACTCTTTACAGGCGAATGAAAAAACTGAAGATATCGGTGCGAGACGTCTACATACAGTGATGGAACGCATCTTGGAAGAGATAAGTTTCTCTGCGGATGAACATAGTGGTGAGACAATAGTAGTAGATGAGTTACTCGTTAAAGAAAAAATTGGCGATGTGGTAGAAGATGAAGATACTACGCGCTACATATTGTAAGGAAAAAAATGTTTGAACACGAAAAAGAAGAGATAGATACCAAAGCTGGATTCGTTGCTGTTGTAGGACGTCCTAATGCAGGGAAAAGTACACTGCTTAACCATGTAGTAGGTGAGAAGCTTGCCATGGTCTCAAAGAAAGCACAAGCAACACGTAAACGTATGAATATCATCGTGATGCATGAAGATATGTATGGTAAAGAGTCTCAGATTATTTTTGTAGATACCCCAGGTATACATGAAAAAGAGAAACTTCTTAATCAGTTTATGATGGATGAGGTGATGAAAGCCATTGGTGATGCAGATTTGATAGTGTTCTTGGCACCGATTACAGACAAACTAACTGAGTATGAAAAGTTTTTAAAAATGTCTGAACGTAAGGGAACTAAACATATTGTACTTCTTACTAAAATGGATCATGTTAAACAAGGTGATATTCTTCAAAAGCTAGGTGAGTATCAAAAGTATCAAGATAGATTTGAAGCTATCATTCCATTTTCTGTCAATAAGAAAGTTGGAAAGCGTCAGTTACTTGATGAAATCTCCAAACATCTACCTACTTCACCATTTTTGTTTGACACAGAAATTTTGACAACTGACAACATCCGTGACATTTACAAAGAGCTCATTCGTGAATCAATATTTGAAAACCTTTCTGATGAAATACCGTA
The DNA here is from genome assembly GCA_027012955.1 of Sulfurovum sp. Classification (GTDB taxonomy): domain Bacteria; phylum Campylobacterota; class Campylobacteria; order Campylobacterales; family Sulfurovaceae; genus Sulfurovum. Next base: position 10,811 of record JALUYL010000110.1, on the reverse strand, counting down.
TGAAAGTGATGTAACCATAGAAAAAATAGATGAAACGGATACTCTAGATACTGTATATGCCACCATAGTGGTTGAAAAAGATACACAAAAAGGGATGATAGTAGGGCAAAAAGGCGAGGGTATCAAGCGTGTGGGTAGATTTGCAAGACAGCAAATGGAAGTATTTGCAGGTAAAAGGATATTCTTAGATTTACATGTTTCAGTTAAGAAAGGGTGGAGTAAAAACCGTGATGGCTTGGAAGAATTGGGATATATACTATAGACTAGCATAAAAATGTCAAAAAGATTTTAAAAGTAAAAAGTCTCAGAAGCCCTAATATAGGGCATACATTAATAAAATAAAGATAAATAATAAAAAAAAGTTATAGTTTCATAAAACTTTTTAGCTTTGTAAGATACTTTTAATATTATAACATATATAATTGTTCAACAAACAAGGAAGTTTATAATGTTTTTGAAAAAAAGTTCGTCAAAATCGACTGTAAAAAATATTGTTACGCTCGATATTTATGGAGATAAAAGCTATACATTTAAAGAAGATTCATTTCAACCTTTAAATAAGCTCACTTACAACACTGCAAATTTCATTACCTCTTATGTAAGTAATAAAGATATTATTACAACAAAAGTAAATGTAAGTCGCAGTATACCCGAAGAAGATGTAGCTGATATCTTAGATATAAAGGCATACGAAGAGTTAGGACTCGATCAAGCAAACAGTTATATTATCTCATCTCATGAGATTGAAGATGCTGGAGAAGAAAGAGCATTTCATATTTTCGTTGCTGAGCCAGAAGCGTTGGATGAATATTTTCTTCCTATTAAACAGCAAACGAAGTACATCGATCTTATTGTCCCTGCTCCACTACTATATAAACCACTTTACACAAAAGAAATTTTACAAGATAACAATACACACTGTTTTGTTTATTTTACCCAAGATGATGCTTCTGTTACACTTTATCAAGATGGAAAATACTTATACTCAAAATCTATAGATTTTTCATTAGAACAAGTTTATGATAAATATTGTGAATTGATTGGTGAAAAAGTTCCCGAAAAAGATTTTTATACGATACTTGAATCCGAAGGACTAAAAACAACCAATAATGACTATCAACAAAATTTTATGAAGATTTTTGGTGAAGTTTTTATTACTATCAATGATATTATCATTTATGCGAAAAGAGCCTTTAATCTTGATACTGTGGATCAAATGTTTATTGGAAGTGCAAAAGGTCCCATAATAGGTCTTGATGACTATAGTGAGAATTACCTAGGATTACATTCTAGCGATTTTAATTTTAATTATAATGTAAACAATGAAGAATGGTATACCGATCAATTACAATACTTAATGCTTCTCTCTTCTTTTGAATATATGGAAAATGAAGAAGCATTTGTCAACCTTTCATCATACCCCCGCCCACCATCTTTTGTCAATAGAGCCAGTGGACAATTCATTATTTCTACCTTCGCTGCTATTTCTTTAAGCATTGCATGGCCTTTAATGAACTTGGTTGGTTCTTATGTGAATGATGCAAAAGTATATGCATTAAACATAGAAAATAATAAATTAAATAAAGAATCAACAAAATATAAAAAGATTCTTGGAGAAAAAAGAAAAACGATTAAAAAGTTAGATACAAAGATTACTTTTTTAGCTAAAGCATATAATGGAAAAACAAAAACACTGACAGCCATCTATAATAAAAAAGTAAATTATAAATTAAAATCAGGTTTATTTCATACACTTGCTTCAGAGCTGACAAAATTTGATGTACATGTTGATAATATTAGTACAGAGGATGATACATTACTTATTTCTCTAGTAAGTTTAGACGACAGAAAATTTACAGAGCTTATTAAATATATCTCTGATACACATTTTGATGATGTGAAAGAGATTGATATTGAAAAAATAGAGAAAGATTCTAAAAGTAAATATTACAAAGGTATCCTAAAGGTGGCAAGATGAAACTATTAGAAGATAAACTAGAAGCATTAGATGAATACTTTGCGCCTAAAAAAGAGAGTGAAAAATGGGTTATAATTCTCGGTATTGCAGGGATTATAGGTTATTTGGCGTATGCCTTTTTATTGCCTTACACGGAAGAACTATATAAAGCTAGTGATCGCGATAAAAAGCGCGTTCAAAAGCAGATATCTCAAAATAAAACGTACTTAAAATCAATTACAAGAAATGGTAACCGTGAATTTTTAGTAAAAAAATATTCTACAGATATTGTTAAAAAGAAGAAAAAAATTGTGAATTTACAGGATAAAACTAAATTTATTGATAGTAATTTAGAAAAATTGTCTGATTTGTTATACAATCAAAAATCTTGGTCAAAATTTTTAAATTCTATCACCCAAAAAGCTGAAATACATAATGTAGACTTAGCGTACATTACGAACAAGAGTACAACAAGTAATGGAAATTTTGGACATGTCCTTGAGATAGGATTGGGAACTAAGGGTACCTATAAAAATATTGTAAAATTCATGAATGAAGTGGAACAAAATGTTTTGGTTACAGATATTTATAAAACAAATTTTTCACTAGATCAGAATTCAACGGCTATTAAAGCAGATATATTCATTTCAGTATGGGGGATTAATCACTAATGAAAAAAATATTATTATTACTCGTATCGACAACATTTTTTCTGTATGCGGATCTTTCGGTAAAGCAAATTCAAGAAATGGTCACCAAAATACATGAAAAACGAGCAGGTGTAGAACTTACTACCTTAGATACAACAGAAGAACCATTTGTAAGGTTAGAAGAAAAAGGCAGTGTGACTACTTTTGTGATACCTGTTGAAAAGACAAATGAAGCAAAATTAGAGCTACATGCTGTACTTAATGGAAAAGTATATATTAATGATCAATGGATGGAAGTGAATGATACTGTGTTGGGATATAAACTTATGTTTATAGGTAAAAGAGGTGTGGTCTTACGTAATGAAAATCATATTAAAAAACTATTTTTGAAAAAACAAGAAAATAGTTTAATTCAGCTAGAAGAAAGGTAAGAAAATGAAAAATATACAAAAATTTGGGGTTAAGGTGTTGGTTGCCTTGAGTATGATGGTTGGATTTAGTCATTCACTTTCTGCTGAAGGTTGTTCAACAAAGTTATTCTCGGTGACTATAGACAGTAAGTTGACTATTGGTGATGTTATAGATAATTTAGCAGATACTTGTGGTTTGACGGTTGTTGTTAGAGATGATGCAGCGAAATTAAGAATGAATAAAAAGCTTTATTATGTAAAATTGAAAAATAGTACTCTTAAAGGCTTTTTAAATACTATATTAAAAGACAATGATTTAAATTATAGTTTAAAAGGGAATAAATTAAAGATTTCATATCTTATTACTCGGACTTTTCGTATTCACTATATTGCAGGAGCTAGGACAAGTGTGAGTACAGCAAATGTTACTATTGCCAATTCTCAAAATGCAGCATCTGGTGGTGCAAGCTCAGGAGGTTCTTCAGGAGGTTCTTCAGGAGGTTCTTCTGCATCTAAAACAGGCATAAGCATAGAAAGTAATGATGAGTTTAAATTTTGGAAAACAGTTGAAGTAGAAGTACAACGTATACTGATAGGTGCAGCTGATGGTAGCACCCACTATACAAAATCTGGAAGTACTTGGACAGGACCAAATGGAAAAGTATGGGAATATAATCCTTTAGCACCCATTATTAATCCTGATGCAGGTATGCTGACTGTAACTGGTACAGAACGTCAGATTAATAGAGTTGCACGATATATACATACACTTACTAAGCAGATTAAATCGCAAGTTTTGATTGATGTACGCATTTTGACAGTTGCATTTGATGATAGTAGAATTTCTGGTGTTGACTGGTCTCAACTGTATTCTCTTCAAAATGTTACGATCAATACATTGGCATTTGCTAGGAATAATATTGGTGCATATTCTTTCACTGCCGCGACAGGTATTAGCGCAGCGACCCCAAGTAGTGGTGCCAGTCCAAAAGGTGGGCAGGTGGTAAATATTACAGGAACTACTTCTGTTTCGGATGTTGTCAAATTTTTATCTACACAAGGTGATGTAAAATCAATCTCTAGCCCTCGGGTGATGACGTTAAATAATCAACCAGCACTTATCTCTGTGGGGCGTGAATTATTTTATAAATTACAGTCTTCGACACAATTAGGTGGCACCACAGGTGGTGCATCAGCTACACAAGGTGATTTGGTTGATTCTGTCTTTGCGGGGATACTTTTAGATATTACACCGGAAATTGATACAAATGGATATATTACACTAAAAATTAATCCATCTATTTCAGAAACGGTAAATGCAGTTACCTCAAGTGCTACAGCTAGAACTATTCCTCCTGATTTAGTAAGAAGACAAATAGCTTCAGTGATTAAGGTGAAAGATGGTGAACATGCTATTTTGGGTGGACTTACTACAAGCAAAACAGGAGTTACTAGCACTAAATTACCACTTTTGGGTGATATACCAGTATTGGGTGAATTGTTTAAACGAGAACAAAAAATTAATACAGTAGAAGAATTAGTACTTATTATTACACCCCATATTGTTAAGAACTCTAAATCAGTTTCATTAAAAGATTTAGGATATACAAAGTTAAATGACAAGTAGATACGTAGCTGCAAAAAATGTATTTATCGATTCTATAGATATCGATGACTACATTGAACTTAATTCATCTATGACTGCCTATCAACAGTTGCAACATAGTATGGATAAACCGTTAAAAATGATTTTACTTTTTGGTCGTCCTGGTACAGGAAAAAGTATTTTGCTTAATCGTATACATGAAAAACTTAAACATCAAAAAGAGATCTATTATTTTGATACACCTTCTCCTACAGAAAAGGAGTTTTTTTATAAGTTATTTAAAGTATTGACCCAAAAAGAATTACCTAATAATACGGAAGTAAACTTTACAGCACTTGTAGAATTTTGTAAAAAATTAAGAGGAAAAAGAGAAATTATTATTCTTCTTGATGAAGCACAAATGTATGATGCTGATATGATGGAAAAAATACGTTTATTGTCTGATACACGTGCCGTTAAATTTGTAGTTTCATTGCATAAAACTGAAGATGAAGATCTTATTGCTAAAGCACATTTTCAGTCTCGTATATGGGAAGTGATTGAGCTTAAAAATGCAAGTAGGGACGACCAAACTGCCTATGTACATAAAAAACTTTTAAAAAAGAATCTTTTTGAAATTGCAAATAGCATTAAAGTAAAAGATATGAAACTCATACACCAAGTTACTGAAGGAAATTATAGGGAGTGTAATAAGTTGATGTTTACGATATTTGAAATTTGTGAATATTATGATAAAAATGAACCAGGTAAATTAAATTATACACATATACCTAAGAAGATTATAGAAATGGCTGCACTTAAATTAGGACATTTACATGTATGATATAAAACCTTTAGAAGAACAATGGAAAAAATATCGTGCAAGGAAGCGTAGACCTTGGTATTTATTTTTGATAACAGTTCTTTTACTTTCTATAGTTGGAGCAGGTGTTTATGAAAAGAAAAATTTTAAATTGCCTTCTTTCAAGTTTGGCTTTTTATCAAAGACAACAATTAGAAAGAGTAAAAAAAATATAGATATAATAGTTAATCCAGCACTTTTAACATTGGCAGGAAAGAATGTTGTAGAAAAAAAAGCGATTGTGAATGAGGAAAATGCATTAGTTGATTTACCTATTTTGGATGTAATGCAACATACTACTATAGATACGGTTCCTAAAGAAAGAAACAAAATCCATTTAGATATCATTGAAACTAGTGCTGTTACAGCCTATAGAGATGTTGAAAAACGTTTTTTGATTTCACATGATGTAGATGATGCACTTTTTTTAGCAAAAAGTTATTATAGAAAAGGTAATTACAAAAAATCAGAGTATTGGGCGTATGAGACAAATAAAATTAATGAAAATAATGTAGAAAGTCTTTTTATTTTTATTAAATCTAAAATTAAGTTAGGTAAAAAAGAAGAAGGCTCATCTATCTTGCGTCAATATATTAAAAAAACAGAGTCAGAAAGTGCAAAAACATTATTGTCAGATATTGAGAATAATAAGCTGTAGTATCCTTGGGGTATTATGTTATACTTTATTTAATTAAATTGGAGGTTTATAATGGTTAAATTGATTGAAATAATGCTCAAAGAAAAACTTATAACAAAAAATGCTATTTCAACATTGGTGAAGAGTAGACCTCCTAAAAAAATCTCTTTTGCAAATCTTCTTGCTGCAAAAATGATTGATTTATCAACAGTTGAAATATTTTTGGCTAAGAAAATTCGGAAAGGCATCATTACTTTATCTCATCTTGAAAAAATTGAAGGGATAAATATTGTTCCAATAATGGAAGAAGTAGCAAAAGGTTTGCATGTAGACTATGTCGATTTAGATGATATCGAAATTGATATGAAACTTTTTTCTCAAGTACCGTATAAACAGCTTCTAAAATATAATATTATTCCTATTGAAGAAACAGATTTAAATGTGTTGATTGTATTTGATGACCCTCTAGATATGGCAGCGCAAGATGCGATACAAAGATTATTTCCTAGAAAACCTATACGTATTGCTATTGCAAAACCACAACAAATTAATGCACACTTACAACGCCTTGAAATCAATGAAAGTATTAAAGGTCTAGTGGGTGATATAAGAAAAGATTTAGCACAAGAAAGTGGACCGGCAGATGATGATGAGTCACCAGCTGTTTTAAAACTTATTGATATTGTTTTAAAATCAGCTATATTTGCCGATGCCAGTGATATCCATATTGAAGCTACAGAAAAGTCTTGTATTATTAGAATTCGTGTTGATGGTATCTTACGGCAGAGTTTTACTTTTGATAAAGATATTTTTAATCCTTTAGCTTCGCGTATGAAACTTTTGTCTAATTTAGATATCGCTGAGAAAAGAAAACCACAGGATGGTAGATTCTCAGGAACAGTAGCTAAAAAAGACTTTGATTTTAGGGTTTCCACGTTACCTACAATTTTTGGTGAGTCTATAGTTCTTCGTATTTTAGATAAATCAAAGGCAATGATTAGGCTTGAAGATGCGGGTATGAGTAAATTTTGTTATGATAAATTTTCTGAAGCTATTAAAGTGCCGTATGGGATTGTTCTTGTTACGGGTCCAACGGGTTCTGGTAAAACAACTACACTCTATGGTGCGATTAATGCTATTAAAGATGTAAAAGATAAAATTATTACAGTTGAAGATCCTGTAGAGTATCAAATGTCAGGTTTGCAACAGGTCAATGTTCGGGAGAGTGTTGGGCTTGGCTTTGCAGATGCCTTAAAATCGATTTTGAGACAAGATCCAGATAAAATTATGATTGGGGAAATACGTAACCAAGAAACATTACGTATTGCTATACAAGCAGCACTGACTGGACACTTGGTACTTTCTACTCTCCATACAAATGATGCCATTTCATCTATATCAAGAATCTTAGATATGGGTATAGAAGAGTATCTAGTATCGGGGGCATTGGTAGCTATTCAAGCGCAGAGACTTGTACGTAAAATATGTAAACATTGTAAAAAAGAGGCATTACTTGATCCCCTACTTTATAAAGAAGTAGAACAATACTTACCGGAAAACCCTACCTTTTATAAAGGTGAAGGATGTAAAGAATGTGGCATGACAGGATATGCTGGACGTGAAATGATATCTGAAGTCTTAACTATATCTGAAACTTTAGCACGTATGATTGCTAAGGTCGCATCAAAAGAAGATTTAACCAAGCAAGCTTTAGAAGAAGGGTTTGTTACTATGTTTGAAGACGGTGTAAATAAAGCACTTGAAGGCAAATCAACGATTGAAGAAATATTTAGAGTAGCGAGGTTATAAGATGAAATATTTTAGTGTTACAATAATGGATAAGGGTAAAAAGCGTCAAGAAACAGTTAAAGCTGAGAATAGAATGGCTGCAGTTCAAGTGGCTAAACAAAAATTTCCTCGAACCATGGTTACAAAAGCCATTGAAACATCTGCTCCATTGGAAGATACGATAGCAAATCTTTTTTCAGGATTGAAAAAATCTTCTAAAAAAAAGATTCCCATACAAGATAAGATATCAACAATTAGACAAATTGCAGTTATGACAGATGCAGGAATTGCAATTAATGATACATTAGCAGAGGTTTCAGATAATACAGAAAACAAGGCACTGAAGGCTATTTATGCAAAAGTAAATGCTGATATTAATGCTGGTAATAGTATGTCAGATGCTATGGAACCCTATACAGAAGAATTTGGGCATGTGGCATTAGCTATGACTAGCTTAGGTGAGCGGACAGGAAATATCTCTGAGTCTTATCACAAACTTGCAGATATTATGGAAAGTATTCGTGATAATACAGCTAAATTTAAAAAAGCTATTAGAGGACCTATGATCACTTTGGTAGCAATGGGGATTGCTTTTACTATTTTGATTATGGTGGTTGTACCAAAATTTAAAGATATTTTTGACAAGTTTAAGACAGAGCTTCCTTTACCTACTCGCATACTCATAAATCTTGAATGGGCATTTTCTAATTATGGTTTATTAATTCTTGGACTTTTAGCTGGAGGTATTTTTGCAATTAAATTTATGTATAAAAATAATAATGATTTTAAATATAAGATGGATAAAGTATTGATTCATCCTCGCTTTTATCTGATTAATAAAGCTATTTTTCTCTCAACTATGCATAAATACAACCTTGTCTTTGGTGAGCTAGTGAAGTCTGGTATCCCTGTTTCAGAAGCATTAGATACAGCTGTTGGTATGGTAGATAATGCAGCGATTAAAGAACAATTACTTACAGTAAATGCAAATATCGGTAGAGGTATGTCTCTGGCAGAATCTTTTCAAATTACAAATCTTTATGAAAACATGCTTTTACAAATGATTAAAGCAGGTGAAGCTGGGGGTCAATTAGATGCTATGTTAGATAAAGTAACAGAGTATTATGATATGGAGTTTCAAGACTTGATTGACAACCTTTCAAGTTATATTGAACCGATTATGATGTTCTTTATTGCTATACTTGTATTACTCATGGCACTTGGTATATTTATGCCTATGTGGGATCTTGGAAAAGCTGTAAATTAAAAGATGAGTCTTAAGCACTCATCTTTTTTATATTTATTTATATTCAAAAAACTTTACAGATTATGATGCTGCAGTGCCTTTTCCAAATCTTCAGGTGTGTCTATCCCAAAGCTTTCAGTAGAGACTTGGATCATGGCAACTTCATAGCCATGGTAGAGTGCACGTAGTTGTTCTAGTTTTTCTATATCTTCTAGTGGGGCAGGACTTAGTCCACAAAATATTTTGAGTGACTTCATAGTAAATCCATAAATCCCTAAATGCCCTTTATACGCATCAAAATGATGGTCTCTTGGGTAGGGTACTTTTGCACGTGAAAAATAGAGTGCCAACCCTTTATCATCGGTAACCACTTTAACAATATTTGGATCATCTGCTTCTGGATTGGATATGAGTTTATAACATGAGTTCATGAGTATATGATGCTTCTCTTTATTCTTTTTACTCAGGTTGTAGATGGCTTGAACGACTCCTGTCTCTATAAATGGTTCATCTCCTTGTACATTAATGATGACTTCATCTTCTGTAAGTGCAAGTTTTTGTGCTGCTTCATAGATGCGGTCTGTACCACTTTGATGGATATCTGAAGTCATAACAGCTTCTATGTTATGTAACTTGGCAATATCTATGACTTCTTGTGAATCTGTTGCGATGACTACGTTATCTATGCTCTCAACAGCTTTTGCTGTGCGTATGACCATGGGCATACCTCCAATATCAGCTAAAACTTTATTGGGGAAACGAGAAGAACCGATACGTGCAGGGATGATAATCATAAAAAGCCTTTAGATATTGATAGTAATTATGTATGATTTTACACTCTCTATGCTAAAATACAAGACTTTAAAGGAAATACACAATGGGTACAAAACAAGCACTTTTACTTCTTAACATGGGTGGACCAAATAATGTTGAAGAAGTAGAACTTTTTTTACGTAATATGTTTGCAGATAAAAATATATTAACCATGAACCCTTATACGCGTAAACTAGTCTCAGCGATTATTATCAATAAGCGTCTTGAAGAGGTGAAAGAAAACTATGCACTGCTTGGAGGGAAGTCACCCCTACCTACTTTAACAGATGAACTTATCTCCAAACTTGAAGACAAATTAGAAATGCCTATCTATCCTGCGATGCGCTATGTCCCTCCTTTTGCTGATGTAACACTTGAAAAATGTAAAAAAGAAAGCATAGAAGAGCTCATTCTATTTCCTATGTATCCACAATACTCAACCACTACAACGCTCTCTTCAGTTGAGGATATAGAAGATAGATGTAGGCTTTTAGCGTATACTCCAAAGATAACAGTGATTGAACCTTATTATGATGATTATGACTATATAGAAGCATCATGTGAGAAAATTATTGAAGCGATAAAGGGTAAAAATAGTGAGGAGTATGATTTATTGCTCTCTGCACATGGTTTGCCCGTTAGCATTATACAAGATGGTGATCCTTACCAAAACCAAGTAGAAGGAAATGCCTCCGCAATCAAAATCTATTTACATGAACGTGGTGTCAAATTTCATGATATTAAACTGGTGTATCAATCTAAAGTGGGAAATGATGATTGGCTAGAGCCAAATCTTGTAGATGTTTTACGTAATCCAACCCATCGAAAAGTACTTATCTTTCCTGTAGCCTTTACCATTGATA
>JALUYL010000109.1 GCA_027012955.1 Sulfurovum sp. | reverse complement strand
ACCTACTTCAATAATATTTTTCAAGATTTACATATATATGTCCAAAACAATATCTCCATTTTTATCAAGTGTTTGGTTTTTGGTTGATTATTTAGAGGGAGGAATCTCTATTTCGTGATTTGGGCACATCTCCTCCTCTTTTTAATCTTCAAACTTAAGCTATAATACGAAATAAATTACACTTAAAGTAGTATCATGGCACAACAATACAAAGTCACCTCGCGTTGCAAACTCCTCCCTTTTCTCTTTGAGACACTCTCTACCAATGAAGGCTGGTCTAAAAAAACAGTCAAACAGCGTCTACAAGGCTCTTCTATATTCGTAAATGGACAAGTACAGACCAAACATGACTTTATCGTGGACAATGGCGATGTGGTGCAGGTAGGTGTGGCACAGCGTACTGGACACCATACCAACACACAAGCTCAAAAACTAGAGATTATCCACCAAGACAAAGACCTCATAGCCATCAACAAACCTGCTGGACTACTCTCTGTAGGCACAACCAAAGAGAACAAAAACCATGCCCTAGCCCTGCTTCGTACCCAACTAAGCCGTGGCAAAAAGGCAGATGCTGTCAAACTCTGGCCTGTACATAGACTAGACCGTGAAACCTCAGGCATCTTGCTCTTTGCTACGTCTAAAGAGCTAAGAGAAGCGGTAATGGCTAAATGGTCAAGCACAGAGAAAACGTACTTGGCAGTAGTAGAAGGCACACCTAAAGTAGAAGCAGACACCATAACAGAACCACTTAGACTTGATGAAAAAGAATACCGTATGCATGTGGGCAAACATAAAGACGCAAAATCTGCCATCACACACTACAAAACACTAGAGTCAAATGAGACACGTTCTCTACTAGAAGTTCGCATAGAAACAGGCAGACAACACCAAATACGTGCCCACATGGCGTGGATGGGTAACGCGGTCGTAGGTGATGAGCGTTATGGAAAAAAAGGTGGTCGCATGGGGCTACATGCCATGAGACTAAAGTTTGACCACCCTGTGAGTCATAAGCAAGTGCTTTTAGAGGTAGATGCACCTGTAGATTTTTATAGTCTATTGAAGTAATACTTAAATAATTTTTCTTGTTCCTATGCTTTACGTAGGAACACATATGAGTTTTTTTACTTGTGGAATTGTATGCTCTGATGTCCCTTGGCTATACAACAGAGGAACGAGAGAATATTTTAAAATGTCTTACTATTTATAAAGGGGTTTTTTGCTAGACTTGATTATCTAAGAATTGCGAGGACATGTATTGAAAAAGTTAGTAAAATGTAGAGTTTGCAAGAAGAAAATATCTATAAATGCAGACAACTGTCCATCTTGTGGGGAACCAGTAGACAAAGAGTATTACGTAGCAGAAAGCAAAAAAGGAAACAATATAATTGTGGCATTTGGTGTAATTTTTGGACTCTATTATTTTGCGACAATGGCGATAGATAGGGAAAACAGAAAAATAAAAAACACACCAGAGTATAAGCTAGAAGAAAAAAATAGAAAGATAAAAGAATCCGAAGAACTTTATTTAAAAATCAAGAAAATACCCGCATCCTACATATACTTGAATATGAATGGGTATAATAAGTTAACTAAATTAAATCCAGAAAATAACGTATTCCAAAATAAGCTTAAAGAGTATAGGAATAAAGTTTCTAATATGGAAATGGAGATAGGTGCTCCATCAAAGATGGTAAATATGGATGGCGTTCCCGTGGAGATTGCTATATATTGGAATCATCATTTGAAAGACCCGTCATCTTTAGATGATGAGAAATGTAGCAATGTTGGATATTCGTCTAAAGGGTGGATGTATGAATGCACATATCGCGCAAAAAATAGCTTTGGAGCGCTAGTGTTAGGCAGTAATACATATGCAATAAAGAAAGATGTTGTAACAAGAACTAGATAATATCTAAAGGAATAATAATTATTCGAGTGTGTATTTCACTGAGTGCTAGTATTTTGGGATTTAACCTTGGTGGCAGCATACATGATGTACTCTTAATAAAGGGGTTTTTTGATAAACTTAATTATCTAAGAATTAAAGGAAGAATGATGAAGAAAATAATCAATGTTTTATTTTTAAGTGCCAGTATATTATTACTTAGTGGGTGCAAGACATATTTAACTACAGATGTTAAGCTTTCAAAACTAGTCGATGCTAATACAGATTATATAGATGGAAATATTTATATAGAAGTCCCTAGTTGTACTAGCTACGATGATAGTAGGGTGGAGTCTAAATCTCTTAAGAATATAAAAAGCAGGGTACCAGTAGCATTCAAAGACGCTGTTTTTAAAGAATGTTTTTCTCAAAAAATGAATTCTTTCGCAATGTTTACTATACCTATTCATGTGTCCAGAAGCACTACCAAAAAAGATAAAGACAATGAACATATAAACATAGTTCATACTTCTTTTAACTTTTTAGGAGTATCTATCCCTAGTTATTTTTCAAAAAGAGCAAAAAAAACATTTAATAATAATGGTGTTATAGATATGTCGAAAACAACTATCACATTTAATGTTTTAAATGATACGAAGAAATCATATAGTGTTAGAGTGTTTGGCTCTTTTATAGGAGGGACCCCAGGTCTATCCAGAGACATTAATATAGAACATAACCAAACAGCACAAATTGTATTGTCCGATGTTTCATCAAGCCAAGCATTTATAGAAGGATTTGTTCCTGTAATTGTTTTACCGAAGTAGAAATTTTTTATACGTCTCAGTCATCCAATAGCTTATTTTTGTATTTAAACACTGGGGGATTAACTTTCCCTCTATTCTCCCATCCCAACTTATCACATATTTTTTTTACGAGGTGATCAATTTGTTTTGGGTGTATTTATAAAGAATCAAATATTGACAAAACGTACGATATTAAGTACAATATAGATAAAAAAGGTACTCCTATGACAAAAGTGATGTCGGTTAGTCAAGTGCGTTCAGATATTTATAATATCATGGACGAAACTTCACAAACACATGAACCCATACTCATTACAGGTAAGAGAAACAATGTCGTCATGCTTTCGCAAGAAGATTGGAATGCCATAGAAGAGACGCTGTTTTTAAACAATATCCCTAATATGGTCTCTTCTATTCAAGAGTCGATGAATGCTCCAGATAGCGAGTTTAGTGACACTGTTGAATGGTAATATATAAAATTATCTACAGTAAACTGGCACTAAAAGATGCTAAAAAACTCTCCAATGCCCGTTTAGATGCAAAGGCTAAGAAGTTACTGGAGATACTAAAAGAAAACCCCTTTCAAAAGCCGCCTCCTTTTGAAAAGCTGGTTGGAAATCTAAATGGTGCCTACTCACGAAGAATTAACATACAACACAGAATAGTCTATGAGGTTAGAGAAGAAGATAAAGTGGTGAGAGTTCTAAGAATGTGGACACATTACGGTGAGTGACATTTCCAAATGAGAGAATATAAGCTATAATACGCACAATAGAGTAGACTTCTTGCAAAACGTTATATTTTGCAGATACTTTTTAGTGTGCATTAGATTTTATGAAATAGGGTCGAAGTCCTAGCCTTAGCTAAGTCAAGAGACTACTTCATGAAAGATGATGTGCAATAAAGAGTATAAGCATATATAGCATTTTGCAAGAAGTCTAGTAAAGGATACACCATCAAAGCATTTGAAAAATTCAATTTACACCCAAATATACTCAAAGCACTAGCGCACGAGAACTACGAAAACGCTACAGCCATACAAAATAAGACCATTCCTGCTGCCATGAAAGGTGCTGACATACTCGGTGCTTCCAAGTCTGGTACAGGGAAAACAGCAGCGTATGTCTTGCCACTGCTTAACAAACTGCAAAAAGTAGTTAAATCAGACGGTAAAGTGGTGCGTGCACTCATCATCGTGCCAACTATTGAGCTGGCAGACCAAGTTTCTCGTACTATTGTCTCTTTTTCTCGTTACATGGACATACAGACAGTTAAAGTACAGGGTGGTTCTAAAAAAAGTGAGCAAATAGCACGCATCAAACAAGGTGTGGACATCGTGGTGGCAACACCTGGACGTTTGCAAGACTTCATCAATGACAAAAAAATAAACCTTGAACATGTTAATACAGTGATACTTGATGAAGCAGACACCATGCTGGAACTGGGCTTTTTAGGAGAGATAAAATCTATACTCAAAAGCTGTACACAACCCAAACAAATGATGTGTTTTTCTGCAACCATCTCTCAAAACATCAAGAAACTCTCTAAAGAGTTTTTACGTGACCCTGCCATCGTAGAAGTGAGTAATAGACGCGATGTGGTTAATGTCATTAAACACCGTGCCTATAAGGTAGATAAAAAGCGTAAAGCAGAACTTGCAGCAAAGCTAGTCAAAGAGATGGGTGAAGAGCAAGCACTACTCTTTGTCAATAAAAAAGAGACTGCCGACAAACTCTTTGAGTACTTTAAAGCACAAGGTATTTGGACAACCGTCATACATGGTGACATCAAACGTGGTGGACGTGCCAAGGCACTCACACTCTTTAAGTCTGGTAAATCACAAGTACTCATAGCGACAGACATCGCCGCAAGGGGTATAGACATACCTCTGCTACCACTGGTTATCAACTATGATTTACCCGAAGAGACAGACAGCTTTACGCACCGTGTAGGTCGTACAGGACGTGCGAACCACAAAGGCGGGGTCATTACCCTACTCACCATTCATGACTATAACGCCTTTTCTACCATAGAAAAACACCTTAAACTCAATGTTAAACGTGAGATTATGGATGGTTTTGAGATTACCGACAAACAGCCACGTCAAGCGAGACCTCGTAAAAAGTCTCTCTCAGAGAAAAAAGGGAAAATAGATTACGACAAAAGACGTCGTTATACCTACGCGGCACAAAAAAAGAAAAAAGAAGGCAAAACGGGTCTAAAGAAAAAATAATTATATCTTCTTAAATGTAGCAAAAAGTGGGTTATGGTCTGAAAGACCATGCTCTGCTACAGCCTTAGAATCTACAAGCTCCAAACCTCTGTAAAATATAAAATCCAACTGTTTTCCCATAAATACCTTGACTGCTGATGTTTGAGAAAAATAGACCATTTCAAGCCCTAGTTGTTCTCTTACTTCATGAAGTTTTTTCATACGCTTTTTATTCCATGTATTGAAGTCACCTGCGACTATCATCGGGCCTTTATGTGCTTGCATAAGGGTAAGAAATCTCTCTAACTCTCTGTCGTAACTTTGGTTCTCTCGAAAGTTGATGGCATGTACATTAAGTATAAGTAAATTGCTGCCATCTTCAAAAGGGTAAGCACTGACCAAAAGACTTTTATGTGAAGCCACAAAACTCTCTTTAACTTCTGAGAGGTATGCCTGTGCATAGTTGGATTCTACTTTGCTTGCGGTAAGTACACCATAAAATGCTCCTCTAACTTCTAAGTTCGCAGCCGCATCAAAAGCAAAACTGGAGAGGTCAAACACCTTCTCATCCATAAAATTTGCCTCTTGAAAAAGCATAAAATCCAACACATCTTCATAACGAGACAAAAAAGGTGTAAAGTCAGGATGTTTTGTGTTATTTTTATAAACATTCCAACAGAGTAGTGAAAACTCCTGTGGCACAAATCTAAGACATGCACTACCCTGACAAGAACGGTGCTGAAGTATTGAAGGTTCAAACATTAGAGTAAAGGGGCAAACACTTTCATAATATTTTCTACCGCCTCTCTAAATTTACTGGGCTTCTCCATACCTCGTGAAGCATTTTTCATCAGATTTGTCATCCATGCTTCCATGTTTTTCATGAATTCCTCTGAGTAAACAAATGTAACCACTTCATAGTTAAGAAATAGACTGCGATTGTCTAAGTTCACTGAGCCTACCATACCACCCACACTGTCAAAGAGTATAGCTTTAGCATGGAGCATCGCACCTTCATACAATACTACATCAACACCTATCTCATCGAGTTCTCTCATGTAAGGGCTTCGTCCCAAGTCGGCTATGATATGGTCAGACTCTTTAGGTGTGATGAGCTTCACATCTACCCCCTTATGCTGTGCTATAACCAATGCCTGTACCATGTTGTCATCGGGCACAAAGTATGGGGTGACTATCCAGATGCGTTCTTCGGCATTATAGATGGCATTGAGCAGTGTCTCATACAGTGCATCTTTGGGTATGTCTGGTCCAGAAGGAACAACCTGCACAATATGCTTACCCGTATAGTTACTTTTATGTTCAAAATCTTGTTTTTTTAGTACTTTAGTGGCATATTGCCAATCATTATGAAAAATAGAATAAAAGTCAGTAACCGCAGGACCATGAAGATAATACATTAAATCTTCCCAACGTTTTGTACCATCATCTGCACCCATATATTCATTACTGAGGTTCATACCCCCACTCAGTAATCTCTCTTCATCAAAAAGATAGATTTTACGGTGGTTTCTTAGGTTAATGTAGTTTTGAAAAGGACGTTTTAAGATGGGTACAAAAAAGGCTACCTCCCCTCCTGCATTTTTGAGTGCTTTAAATCCACGTTGATTAAAGTATGCACCTAAAGAACCTACCAAATCTAACAGTAAACGTACCTTGACACCCTCTTTTGCCTTTTTGGTTAAAGCCTCTAACATAGTCTCTGTCATCGTGTCAAATTGAAAAACATAGGTACACATATCTACACTGTACTTTGCACTTTCTATCTCGTGTATCATTCTTTCATAGGCTTGGGTACTACTGCTAATAAGCTCAAAATCATTGCCTGTAGTGGCAGGAGGTATGCCATTTTTCTCTAAAATGCTCAGTATGCTATGGTGCGACACATCTATGGTATAGGCGTCATGTTTAGAGGGTTTGTGAAAATCGACATACGATTTGGTATGTTTATTTGACTCACGCTTACGAATACCTATGACAAAATAAAGAGGTACCGTAATAAAAGGTAAAAAAATAATCGCCATCATCCATGAAATCATACTCGTAGGCGAGCGTTTTTGGTAAAGAATGTGCCCTATGGCAGTAAATACGAGTAACCCTCCAACAATAATTAAAAGGTACGTCCAGAGTAATTGTATCGCTGTCATATTCTAAAAATCTCCCCAATATGTTATATAGTATCATATACTAAAATGCTATAATATCTCATGATTAAAAACTTTCAAACAAACAATTTTAGCTTGGTACTTTCAGGTGGTGGGGCTTTAGGCATCGCACATCTTGGAGTACTTCATGACCTTGAGACACAGAAACGCATACCCTCTGAAATAGTCGGTACAAGCATGGGTGGCATCATCGGGGCATGTATGGCTATCGGTATGTCTGAATCCGCTATATATAAAGAGATAAAGGCTTTTTCATCTGTGACAAAATGGGTAAAATTTTCCTTCTCTGGTAATGCCATAGTAGACAATGCCAAGATAGAGACTATTTTTAGTAAACTCTTTGGTGATAAAAAGATGAAAGAGACAGCTATCCCTCTAAAACTGATAGCCACAAACCTTCTTAATGGGCATAAACGTGTCTTTACTGCCGAGGATGATGTATATATTAAAGATGCTATCTTGGCTACTATGGCGATACCGGGGGTGTTTGATGAGTATATCATAGAGGGTGAAACCTATGGTGATGGCTTTTTATGTGAAAACTTAGGAGTGAGTGAAGCAAGTTTTAGCGAAGTGTTGGCGGTGGATGTATTGGGAGAAAACTCTTTTGACAAAGATTTACCCGACAACTTCTTCAAAACCCTCAATGTCAAAGAGATGTTTGAGAAGTCTATGCGTCTACTCATCTACAATCAAAGCCAAACCCATATTAAGAACAGTGACAAAAACATCTATTTAATAGAACCTACAACAAAAGAATACAATACATTTTCTTTTCATAAACATGAAGAGATACGGGCATTAGGACTAGGGATAGTCAAATAATATATTAACAAATATTAAAGGATAAAAACGTGATAGAAAATGGTTTTATTTACCTAGCAGTACTTATGATGATAGCTGCAAGTATCGTCTATACCGAAAAGAAGAGTCAACATAAGCTCTTCGAGTATCTACCTGCTATCGTCATCATCTACTTTGTAGTGATGCTCGCTTCTACCTTTGGACTGTGGCATAAAACAGAGTCTGTTACATCTACTTATAAAAGCGTTAAATCCAATCTTTTACCTGCTATGATATTTCTCATGCTTCTACTTGCAGACATGAGAGAAATCTTTAAATTGGGTAAAAAGATGTTGCTTACTTTTCTGCTAGCAACTATCAGTATCGCTCTTGGTTTTGTAGGTATGTTCGCCCTCTTCCACACCTCATTTGGACAAGAAAGTTGGAAAGCCTTTGCAGCACTCTCTGGCTCATGGATGGGAGGCACGGCAAACATGGTAGCCATACAAGGCGCGCTGGATTTACCTGACTCTGCCATGGGCTACACCCTACTCATCGACTCCATTGACTACGCCATCTGGGTGATGATACTCCTAGCCCTCGTACCTTTTGCTAAAAAATTTAACG
This sequence comes from Sulfurovum sp., assembly GCA_027012955.1. Lineage (GTDB taxonomy): Bacteria > Campylobacterota > Campylobacteria > Campylobacterales > Sulfurovaceae > Sulfurovum. The sequence continues at coordinate 16,949 of JALUYL010000109.1, read as the reverse complement.
TATGGAGTAAAGCAGATACCTCTGCCATCGATGAAGTGGGAGAGAGACTGGCACTCAAAGAAGAAAACAAGAAGCCTATAAGCTTTGACTCACTCTTTTTACTGTTAGGCTCGGCTATGCTTGTCTCTGCACTCTCTCAATACGGAGCCTCATTTCTCCCTACTTCTGACTATCTCACACAAACAACATGGGTAGTCATACTGGCTACCCTTGCAGGCATACTCTTTGCCATGACATCCTTAGCAAAAATCTCAGGCTCTTCAGAGTTAGCCAACATCATGCTCTATCTCATAGTAGCCCTCATCGCAAGCCGTGCTAACTTCGCAGAACTTACCGAAGCCCCACTCTACATCTTCGCAGGGTTTGTCATCATAGCCATTCATGTCGTCATCATGGTCATCTTCGCCAAACTCTTCAAGCTTGACCTCTTTAGCCTTGGTGTCGCATCACTCGCCAATATAGGCGGTGTAGCCTCAGCACCCATCCTAGCCTCAGCCTACTCCAAAGCCCTCATCCCCATAGGTGTACTTATGGCAATGATGGGGTATATATTGGGTACTTTTGGTGGATTGATGGTGGGGAAAATATTGGAGATGATGATATGACTTTCTCAGGCTATATATTTTTAATTATACTTATTTTTATACCTTTGTTGCTATCAAAAATAAATAAACCAAAACTATTTCAACAACATTCTATAGCATTTATTTCGGCGACCATTGCTTATATAATGATTATTGGCTTAACTGTATATAATTCTTATCAAACTGAAATAATATTAAATGCATGTGACTTAAACCATAACGGTAGCTTTTCCATCCAGGAAATGACACCAGAATGTCAGAAAGCTATGCACAACTTCATTGATGATACAGGAAGAAACTTTACAGCATTTACAGGTTTAATTTTTTCACTCTTCTATTTTTTTATTATAAAATCAATTATATTTATTATCAATAAAATACACAAACAGGGAAATGCTTAATATGAAAATAACAAACATCCGAACCCAAACACTTAACGCTCCACTCAAAACCCCTTTTGTCACTTCACTACGTCGTGTAAATGCACTTGAAGATCTTGTGGTCATCATTGAGTGTGATGATGGGTCTATAGGGTATGGTGAAGGTGCACCTACTCCTCAGATAACAGGTGAGACCATAGGTTCTATGATTGCATGTATTGCCTTTATAAAACCGTATATACTTGGATTAGAGATTGAAGATTTTGATACCATATTAATGAAAGTACACACATTAATATTAAAAAACACTACAGCAAAATCTGCACTTGAAATAGCCCTTTATGACTTAAAGTCCAAAGCTTCTAAACTCCCGCTATACCGTATGTTAGGAGGTACGCAGACTAAGTTCTCTACTGACATCACCATAAGCATGGGAGAGATAAACAGGATGATATCTGATTGTCACAACGCTGTGGCATTAGGCTATGACACATTAAAGATAAAAATAGGTGACAACCCAAGTAAAGATGTAGAGCGTGTCTCTGCCATACATAAGGCACTAGACAGAAACATTAAACTCAGACTCGATGCTAACCAAGGTTGGACAGCTAAAGAGTCTGTATCACTGCTTCATGCACTAGAAAAACAAGACATCATCGCAGAGTTTATAGAGCAGCCTGTAGCTGCCGATGACATTGAGGGATTAAAGTACATCAAAAAGAGAGTACAAACCCCTCTTCTAGCTGATGAGAGCATTTTTAGTCTGAAAGATGCTCGCCAACTGCTTGAGATGCAAGCCATAGACTATGTGAACATCAAACTGGCAAAAACAGCAGGCATTACGCAAGCTCTAGAACTCGCAGACCTCTCCAAAAGCTTTGGCGTTAAGTGTATGATAGGCTGTATGCTTGAAGGTCCCATAAGCGTAGCTGCTGGGGTGCATGTGGCTTCTGCAAAAGCTGACATCATTACCATGCTTGACCTTGACGCAGTAAGTCTTTTGGCTTCACATCCTGTCGCAACAAGCATACAGTTTGATGAGAGTGAAATTACCCTAAGTCAAGACAAGGGCTTAGGCGTATCTTTTGAATGACATCTCTATTTCGCTATAATCTCATCATGAAAAAAATCATTACACTTTTACTCTTATCAACAACATATATATTTTCTAATATTAACGCTGTGGTCAGCATCGCACCAGAGGTAACCTTTGTCAAAGCCATAGGGGGAGACAAGGTAGATGTCTCTCTTATGGTACAGGTGGGGAACTCACCACATACCTATGAGCCTAAACCTTCACAGATGACAGCCATAGCTAAGGCAGATCTCTATTTTGCTATAGATGTTGAGTTTGAACATGTCTGGTTGCCTAAGTTTCACAGCCTGAATGATAAGATGCAAATAGTAGACCTTGCTGATGGTGTAACGAAGATAGAAATGGCACATGGGCACCATGCACATGAGAGTCATGACGAACATGACGGTAAAGACCCTCACATCTGGACATCTCCTGCCAATGTAAAGGTTATAGCTCAGAATATCTATAAGGCACTAAGTACTATAGACTCGGATAATACTAAATACTATGAAAATAATTTAAATCTCTTTCTAACCAAAATAGACAATACAGACAAACAAATAAAAGAGCATCTCTCTACACTTAAAGGAAGTCGTACGTTTATGGTATTTCATCCCTCATGGGGCTACTTTGCAAAAGAGTATGACCTCACGCAGATAGCTGTTGAAGTAGAAGGGAAAAGCCCGAAACCTAGAGAACTTGTACATCTCATAAAAGAGGCAAAAGAAGAGAAAGTCTCTGCCATCATTACACAGCCAGAATTTTCTGATGCTTCAGCGAAAGTCATCGCCAATGAACTGCATATTCCAGTGGTAAAGATAAGCCCTATGGCTGAAAACTGGTCTGACACTCTCATCACTATGGCTAAGACAGTTGCAGGACAAAACTAGATGAATGTCATAGAGATACAAGACCTCTCCTTTGCGTACGAAAAAGAGCCTGTTTTAGAGCATATCAACCTCACAGTAGAAGAGAAAGACTTCCTTGCTATCATCGGACCCAATGGTGGAGGAAAGTCTACCCTGCTCAAACTTATGCTTGGCATCAACAAAGCAAAAGAAGGCAGTATTAAAATCTTAGGCAAAGACCCTAAAGATAGTCTAAGAGAGATAGGCTATGTACCTCAAAATACCAACGTCAATACAGACTTTCCCATCAAAGTTATCGAAGTGGTATTGATGGGGCATGTCGATGGCAAACGCCCTCTTTTTGGGTATGGCAAAGATGAGATAGCCTGTGCTATGGGTGCACTTGAACAAGTGGGTATGCAAGAGTATGCTCAAACAAAGATAGGCTCACTCTCAGGTGGACAACGTCAACGCGTTATGATAGCACGTGCTTTATGTGCGCATCCTAAAATACTTATACTTGATGAACCAACGTCAAGCATAGACATCACAGGACAACGTGATATCTATGAACTGCTCAAGGTACTCAACGCACATATCACCGTCATCGTAGTAAGCCATGATATCTCTGTCATTTTGGAGTATGCAAATAAAGCAGCCCACGTTAACAAAACCCTCTCCTACCATGACATCTCAGACAAAAACTCCACCTTCCATACCCATGGGAATGACGGACACTTCTGTGAGATAGAACTACTTCAAATGCTTGGTAGTGAGAGTTGTAATAGCTGTGAAGAAGAACAACCACAGTGGAGGCTAAAACCGTGATAGAAGCACTTCAATTCGACTTTATGCAACATGCCCTGCTTGCAGGTATACTTGTCAGTTTCGCTGCTGGTATCATTGGCTCTCTTATTGTGGTAAATCGTATGGTGTTTCTTGCAGGTGGTATTGCACATACCTCTTATGGTGGTATCGGACTGGCTGTCTACTTTGGACTCCCTATATTTCTAGGAGCCTCACTCTTTGCCGTAGGTGCTGCCCTACTCATAGCAGCACTTACACTCAAAAAACGTCACCGTATGGATACCTTCATCGGGCTTATCTGGGCAGTAGGTATGGCGATAGGTGTCATCTTTGTAGACCTTACACCAGGGTACAATGTTGACCTCATGAGCTACCTCTTTGGTTCCATACTGGCAGTGAGCACAAGTGACATCTACTTTATGGTGGCACTACTTATTGTCATACTTTTTATCGTAACACTAAGGTACCGCGACATTTTGGCCGTCTCGTATGACTCTGAATATGCAGGGTTACGTGGGGTAAATGTACGCTTTTTCTATACACTTATACTTATACTCTCTGCACTTACTGTAGTCATCGCGATTAAGGTGGTAGGTCTCATCTTAGTTATCGCTATGCTTACCATCCCTGTGTACATCGCAGAAAGTCTTTCTAAAAGTTTGCTCTCCATGATGTTTATCTCAGGTACCATCGCTACACTATTTACTCTAGTCGGACTTTGGTTCTCTTATACTTATGATTTAACGTCTGGTGCTTCTATCATCTTGGTATCGGCACTCTCTTTAGGTCTATTCTTACTTATCAACAAAAAGGTTAACTCATGAAACGTATTTCCACTCTATTGTTTTGATCATTTTTCTTCACAGCTTGTACTCCATATAGTTAGGGAAGATTGATCGGTGTAAGCGTCAATAAAAATGATCTCCATCCAAGTGTAGGTGTCCATGCTTAGTCTGTAAGTGTGAGTAAATTGAATCTGTCTTATTTTTCCAAAATTGCTTCTACTGTATATCTCCAACCATGGATTTCTATATCCACACTGAAGCCATAAGATTCAAGCTTAGCTTGTAGTGCTTTTGGAGTAAAGAAATTTCCTGGTTCACCAAGAAGCATTTCTCCTTTACATATACTTTTTCCCATAAACGACGCTACATCAAAATCGTAGATAAAAAGTCTACCACCATCTTTGAGTACACGTACTGTCTCTTTAAGTGCTTCGTCTACATTTCTAAAGTGATGCAAGGACTCACCCATCATCGTTGCATCAAAACTATCGGCATCAAAAGGGAGAACTTCTGCTGAGGCTCGATGTGTTTCTACATACGCTTTGGCATACTTCATCATACCTTCTGCTGGATCTACGGCAACATAAGCTAAGTCCTCACGACATGCATAGCCAAACTTACATAACATTCCTGTACCTGCACCGATATCAAGGACTTTGGATTGTGTTTTTAAAGGCGTAAGAAAGTTACACAGTGACTTACGTACAGACTTAGGGTAGACCAGCGAGCCAAAGGTATTAAATACCATGCCTAAATGATTAAAAGGTATCATCTTTTTTCCTCACATATAAATTGAGCTTAAAGTAAATTATGATTATAATATTTTCTTAACTTACATAAGGAAAATCCCCATGAAATTACTTAAACTAATATTGACGCTATTAGTACTCACTACATCTATGAGTATAGCAGAAAATGATCAAAACATGTCCGCTGAAGAGGCGCAGTACTATGCTAAAGCTAAAAAGATATGGGAGTCTCTCACGCCACAACGGCAAAATAAAGCTGGCCAATGGTGTAGCCACGTTAGATGTCCCAGATAACTTTTATTATCTCAGTCTTGAAGATACCAAAACTGTTTTAGTTAAAGTTTGGGGAAACCCAGACAATGGGATTACTACTTTAGGTATGTTATTTCCAGAAGGTTCGACACCCTTTGATGCAGACGTATGGGGTGTGACTATTAAGTACCAAGAAGATGGTTATGTCTCAGATGAAGATGCACAAGACATAGACTATGATGACATACTCACACAGATGCAAGATGACACAGAGCAAGAGAGCCAAACACGTGTGAAACAAGGCTATGAAGCTATCAGTTTAGTGGGTTGGGCTGCCAAACCATACTATGATGCCAATACGCATAAACTCCATTGGGCACAAGAGATAAAGTTTGGAGATCAAGATGTCAATACACTCAACTATAATATCAGAATCTTAGGACGTAAAGGTGTTTTGATACTCAACTTCATCGCAGGGATGGATCAATTGAATTTTATCGATACGCAGATTGATACCGTTCTTCATATCGCAGAGTTTGATGATGGACAGCGGTATGCAGACTTCAATCCAGACATCGATAAAGTTGCCGCATATGGTATAGGAGCACTTATTGCAGGAAAAGTTGCTGCAAAGCTTGGCCTTCTAGCCACAATCCTTATATTTTTAAAGAAATTTTGGATTTTAGCTATCTTAGGTGTGGGTGGTTTTTTCAAAAAGATATTTGGAAAAAAAGAAGAGTCTTTTACGCCAGTTCTAACACGAAATAAAGAAAATACAAAAGATCCTGAAGACAAGCCTTAGGATATTTAGAGCTTTTCTAATAATATAAGGTTATAATTTAAACATATATTTTCATGAGGGACATATGCATATGAAATGGGTAATATATTTAAGGTAAATATCACAAGGAAAAAGGGACAGGGATTGGACTGTATATGAGTACACAAATAGCCACAAAACACCATGCCATACTGTCAGTACATAAGCAAAATAATGGCGCGTGTTTCAGCGTCAAGATTAATTAAAGTCATAACCCTATGCTTGAAATCATCGTACTGACTATCTTTACCGCCACAATTACGAACCTTATTCTCACGCGTTTTCATATACCTACTATTATTGGGTATATTGCTACGGGTGTTATTATCACATATCTTTTACAACTCAATCATCAGCAAAATTCTGAAGAGTTACACATTATCGCTGAATTTGGTATTGTCTTTCTTATGTTTACTATAGGCTTAGAGTTCTCTATTGAGCATCTCATCAAGATGAAAAAAGAGGTCTTTGTCTTTGGTGCATTACAAGTAGGGTTAAGTATGCTTGTCTTTTTCCTACTTTCACACTTTCTTTTTAGTATAGAGATAAAGGCTTCCATCATCATTTCCGCTGCACTAGCACTCTCTTCTACTGCCATAGTACTTAAACTACTCAACTCTAACAGAGATATCAACAAAGAGTATGGACGAAAGTCTTTAGGGATTTTAATCTTTCAAGATATTATGGTGATACCTATACTCTTGATGATTACCATTTTCTCTGTGAAAGACCTTTCTTTAAGTACCCTACTTTTTAAAACAACATTAGATGCCATCATCCTATTTATCGTTTTATGGGTCTTTGGCAAATTTGTGCTAGAACCATTTTTTAACGAAGTGGTTAAAAGTAATTCTGATGAAATATTTATAGGGTCTATTTTATTTCTAGTGATGGGAGCATCCGTGTTAGCGCATACCTTAGGGTTTTCATACTCACTAGGTGCATTTATAGCGGGGATGATTATCTCTGAAACACGTTATAAACACCAGGTGGAAGCTGATCTCATACCTTTTAGAGATTTGCTCTTGGGAATCTTCTTTATTACAGTCGGCATGCAAATAGACTTTACTGTTATAGTAACGTATTATCTAACTATTTTAGGTCTACTCTTACTTTTTACTGTTGTTAAAATGGGTATTATATTTATGATACTTCAGTGTGTGACACTAAAAAGAGTGGCACTAAAAACAGCGTTGGCACTGTTTCAACTAGGTGAGTTTGGATTGGTCGTCTTTGAGTTGGCAAATGCTAAAAACCTGATAGAACCTACTACATCACAAGTACTCATAGTGACTATTATTCTATCTATGGTACTTACACCTTTTGCACTTCGACACATCGCGAGTCTTGCAGATATATTATTGCCCACAGAAGAAGATGAAGCCCTATGTAGTATGGTTGCAAAAAACTTCAAAGAGCATGTTATTGTACTTGGCTATGGACGACTAGGTAGAAAAATTTGTGACAAGCTTGATATAAAAAATGTACAATACATCGCCATAGAAAGTAATATGCGTAATGTTCTAGAAGCACAAAAAGAAGGTAAAAAAGTTATCTTTGGTAATGCTGGCAAGAAAAGCATCCTAGAATCTGTCAATATATCTGAATCTATGTCGGTCATCGTGGCACTCGATAACAGTGAGAAACTACATTTGGTTTGTGATATTTTACAAACCATGAGACTCAAAGCAAACGTCATCATAAAAGTAGATAGATTTAAAGAAAAAGAAGAACTCAAAAAAGAGTTTCCGCACTACGAGATAGTCGTAGGTACTGAACAAATAGCCCGTGGGATGGTTGACTCTATGTTACGATGTGATATAGGTTAACATCTAGGACGATTGCCAGAATCTTTAGCATACTCTGTGGCAAAGAGATAGAGAGGTTCCATCCACTTGTCTTTTGCTACTTTCATTCCTTTTGGACACATGTGTGCAAATTCGTCTTTAAATGTACCACTGGTTTGAAAAATTTTCCACTCTACCTTTGTATGTTGTTGTGCCCAATGTGCTGCGGTGTAACCACATCTACGTTGTAGTTTTTTTCTAAAAACTTTTTGTGCATATTGTAGTTTTTTTATTTTTTGTTGTGATGGGTAACTTTCTTCTGCCTGTAGTGGCATCAAAGATAGACAGATAAGCGTAATGATAAGTAACTGTTTCATTGTTCTCTCCCCAGATGTAAAGACATTTTAAAATGATATCTAAATATACTTATAATTAAATTTTATTATTAACATAAGTAATAAGAATACTACTTCTTGCATCCAACCTAGAATCTGATAAAATATTTTTAAGGGTTAAAGTACATTGGTGGCCATAGGGCTAGTATAATACAAAGTGGGATAATATCTGTAAATAATGCGATTATCTATTAAAATCACAAAATCTTGATTAAAGTCCTTGACGCGTAAGCTTTTTTGTGCTATAAATTAATTAAGACAATATATATCTGAATAAGAAATTAGACGGAATAAGGAATACACATGGCAAATGAAGGATTAGATAAAGCTGTCTCTGGCGAGTATGCACTCGGCTTTGAGATAGATATCGAAACTGACATCATAGAACCGGGACTTAGTGAAAAGACCATCGCGTTCATTTCTAAGAAAAAAGATGAACCTGAATGGATGCTAGAGCTTCGTCTCAAAGCACTCAAGAAATGGGAGACCATGACCGAGCCACATTGGGGAAAGCTAGACTATGAACCCATAGACTACCAAAGTATCTCATACTTTGCTGCACCCAAAGAAGGCATAGACAGTCTTGATGAAGTAGACCCTAAGATACTTGAGGCCTATGATAAACTAGGTATCTCCCTAGAAGAGCAAAAACAACTTTCAGGTGTAAAAGTAGCTGTGGATGCAGTTGTAGACTCTGTATCTGTGACGACGACCTACTCTGAAGAGCTAAAAAAGCATGGGGTTATCTTTTGTTCTATCTCAGAAGCGATAAAAGACTACCCTGAACTGGTAAAAAAGTATATGTTCTCCGTAGTACCTATGGCAGACAACTACTTTGCAGCACTGAACTCTGCTGTATTTACCGATGGAACATTCGTCTACATCCCCAAAGGGGTACGCTGTCCTATGGAGCTTAGTACCTACTTTAGGATTAATGCACTCAACACTGGACAGTTTGAGCGAACACTCATCATCGCAGATGAAGGCTCTCATGTATCATACAATGAAGGGTGTTCTGCCCCTACACGTGATGAACATCAGCTTCATGCAGCGGTAGTCGAGTTGGTTATACTCAAAGATGCAGAGATTAAGTACTCTACCATTCAAAACTGGTTCCCTGGTGATGAAAATGGTAAAGGTGGTATCTATAACTTCGTAACAAAAAGAGCTATCTGCCAAGGAGACAACTCCAAAGTCTCATGGACACAGGTGGAGACAGGTTCTGCCATTACATGGAAGTACCCAAGCTGTATCTTAAAAGGTGACAACTCTGTGGGTGAGTTCTACTCTGTGGCTGTTACTACCCTAGCCCAACAAGCTGATACGGGTACCAAAATGATACACATTGGGAAGAACACCTCTTCTACCATCATCTCTAAAGGTATCTCAGCCATGAAAGGGCAAAATACCTACAGAGGTTTGGTGAAGATAAATAAGAGTGCTGAGGGTGCAAGAAACTATTCTGAGTGTGACTCATTACTCATAGGCTCTAACTGTGGTGCACACACCTTCCCTTACTTAGAGTCCAAAGACACAAAAGGACAGGTAGAGCATGAGGCAACCACCTCAAAAATATCGGATGAACAGCTCTTTTACTTACGTCAAAGAGGTATCAACGAAGAAGATGCCGTGTCGATGATAGTACACGGTTTTTGTAAACAGGTCTTTAGCCAACTCCCTATGGAGTACGCGGTAGAAGCCAAAGCATTATTAGAATTAACATTAGAAGGAAGTGTAGGATGAGTAGCGTAATGAAAATAGAAAATTTACAAGCAAAGATAGGTGACAAACAGATACTTAAAGGACTTAACCTAGAGTTAGAACCAGGAAAAGTACATGCCATCATGGGACCAAACGGTGCAGGTAAATCTACCCTTTCTAAGGCACTTGTAGGACACTACGATGTAGAGCTTACGGGTGGTGACATCATCTATAAAGGGAAAAACATTAATGAGATGGAACCTGAAGAGAGAGCCTTAGAGGGCATCTTCCTCTCCTTCCAACACCCTGTAGAGATACCTGGTGTAAACAATGCCTATTTCCTAAGAACAGCACTCAATGCAAAACGCAAACATGAAGGTAAAGAAGAGCTCAATGCTGCAGAGTTTTTACGACTTATGAGAGACCACCTAGAAATGCTCGGTATGAAGTCGGACATGATAAGCCGTTCACTTAACGAAGGTTTCTCAGGCGGGGAAAAGAAACGTAATGAAATACTTCAAATGCTCATCTTAGAGCCTGAAGTCATCATACTGGACGAGATAGACTCTGGGCTGGACATCGATGCACTTAGAGCCGTGTCTGAGGGGATTAACAAGATGAAAGATGGCAAACGTTCTTTCCTTGTCATTACCCACTACTCTCGTATCCTTGACTACATAGAGCCAGACTATATCCATGTACTCAAAGATGGTCGCATCATCAAAACAGCAGGACCTGAGCTTGTAGCACAACTCGAAGAGCATGGGTATGATGCCATAGAGGAGGAGTAATGAATCTCTTAGAATTAAAAAATAAAAATCTACAAGAGGTTAATGCACTTCTTGGCATTAAAGATAGAGATATCTTGGTTGAGCGTTTTTGTGCGCTTGGCTTGCCGAGTAAAAAAAGTGAAGAGTACCGTTACTTTGATGTGAAAAAACTACTCGAACCTGAGTATAAGACACTGAATTATGTACCTAAAACTCCCAAGACATCTGACAAGGTAGAGATAGTAGATGGGGTAGTTATTGCATTACCCAAGGGGATGCGTGTCTATAATGATGCCTGTCAAATGATAGATATGGATCATTTTGATCCACTCTATTACCTTGGACACCTACTCTCTCCTCAGACTATCAAGATAGAACTTGATGGAGATGTGGAAGTCGAAATAGAACACAGGTTTACCAAGAGTGATGCTCTGATAAACTACCGTATTGTACTCTATAACCAAGCCAATAGACATGCTACGGTATATGAAAACTTCATCTCTGATGACATAGAAAATACACTCGTATTGTATGGATATGACATGCACTTGGCACAAGACTCTACACTTAGAGTCGTAAAAATGCAGAGTATGCAAGATGCAGGCTATGGTATGGTCGCTTCACACAAAGTAAATGTAGCCAAAAATGCCAATGCCATACTCAAGAGCTTTGACCTCGGTGGAGATCAAGCGTTGCAATTACTTAAAGTGGAACTTGCTGAACGTGCCCATGTAGATGCTGGACACCTCCTCTACCTTAATGAAGACTCAAAACGTGGTACCGTCTCCCAGATAGTCCACGTTGGAGAGCATTCTACCTCAAAACAAGAGGCTAAAAATATCTTAGATGGTAAAAGCAGAGGGATATTTGATGCGCTCATACGTGTTGAACACTCTGCCAAATACACCAAGGCTGAGCAAAACTCTAAAGCTATTTTGCTTCATGAAGATGCCTATATGGCAGCCAAGCCTCAGCTTGAGATTTACATCGATGAGCTTGAAGCCTCTCATGGTGCTACGACAGGGCAATTGGACAGAAAACAACTTTTTTACCTACAAAGTCGTGGCATAAGCTACACAGAGGCTAGAAAAATGCTAGTCATTGCCTTTGCCAATACGCTCATAGAGCAAGTCAAAGACACCAGACAGCAAGAACGTATAAAGGCTTCTTTTGAAGAGGCTTTTTATAAAGGCAATATGTAGGGTGGGCATTCCTGCCCACCTTCAATATCGGTGGGCAAAATGCCCACCCTACAGGAGAACAAGATGAACATGATAGAAACCGTAGAAAGATACAAAGAAGATTTTGACCTCTTCCCTACTGCAAATGATAAACTAGAATATATCTTTGATTTGGGAAAACGTCATACGACTTTGCCAGAAGAAGAGAAAAATGAAGCCACTTTTGTACAAGGTTGTGCCTCTGCTGCATGGCTTGTAGGAGAATGTAAAGATGGTGTACTACTTCTACGTGGAGAAGGAACATCAGAGATGGCTAAAGGTATGCTTACCCTACTTTTAGACATCTTTGCAAACCGTCCAGTAGATGAGATACTCTCTTTTGATCCTGCTAAACTACATGAGATGGGTGTCGTAGAACTACTTTCTCCTGTACGTCAACAAAGTCTTGAGGCCTTTTTGAAAATGGTCTATGCCTATGCACAAAAATGTAAAGAAAAAGGAGATGCCTAATGGATATCAATAACATCCAAGAGAGTGACATCCCTACGACAGCAGAAGAGTTGGCAGCCTATGATGAGAAGTTCCCTAAAGTACAAACAACCATTGACGCTAAAATGGCTGAGGAACGTCAAAAGTTCATAGACAAACAACCCTCAGACAAAGAGATGGAAGAGAAGATAGTAGAACACCTCAGACAGATCTACGACCCTGAACTTCCTGTAAACATCTATGACTTAGGACTGGTCTATAACATTGAGTGCTGGACAAATGAAGTCAGCATGCTTAAAATGTGTAAGATTACCATGACCCTTACCTCTGCTACCTGTTCTTTCTCTCAAGTCATCGTAGACTTGGTAAAAAGTATCGTAAGTCGTCAATCTGGTTTAGAAAACATTGATGTAGATATAGTCTTTGACCCACCATGGGGACAAGACAAGATGACAGATGATGCTAAGTTGGCGATGGGATTGTTATAGTTAGTTATTCTATTGTCCCAAAAAATTATTATACTTTTGAAAATACTCAAACATTTTTGATAGACTACTAGAGCCACTTACAAATTCCCGAAAAAGTAGTTAATTTAATTTGTAAGTAGTTAAAAAAGTTGAAATCAACAACCCCGACCTGGTCGGGGAATTATTCCCAACTAGATTAAATATGTTGAATATACAGGTATCAAAAGAATGCACACAACAAAGGCACTGTTTATGGCATACTCTATGGAGGAGTGGCACTCTTTGGAGCGTTAGGAGCTTTCGTAACAGGGGTTATTTGGAAACATTATGATGCACAAGGTGCTGTACTCTTTTCATTGGTGGGAATGGGTGTGGTGTTTATAACGTATTTATTTGTTTTAAAAGCTTCTGAATAACCTAGAGGTTCACTGTAATCTATTTTGGATAAAATACTTCTCAGAATCTCCTTATGGAGAAACCTACACTATCAAGGAATACTTATGCTCAATATGATGATTGGATTTTTTAAAGACTATTTCAAACACAAAGATGCAGCAAAAAAACAACAACGTTGGATGGAAAAGTACTGTGAACAAAAAGGATATGCTATCAATCCGAACTGGATGATGTCTACCAACCTCAAAAGTAACCTCTGTGAGATGGAAGCTACCTATGGTAAACGCTACTGTCCTTGCTTTGAACCTTCAGGGGACAAAGCATTGAACAAAAAGATGAGTTGTCCGTGTGAATATGTCGAAGACGAGATCGCAGAGTATGGTACCTGCCACTGTGCACTCTTCGGTCCTGCTGATTTGAGCAAAGAACAATGGAAAGCCTCTTCTAAACGCCTCATGGATGAGTATCAGGTACCCAAAAACCTTAAAGATGGTGTACTCGATACCCGCGGCATGCCACTCGACCCACGACGAGAACTTCCCGTGCCAGATATGATGCACCAAGTCAAAGCAGTACTCAACGGCTATAAGGGTAAGAAACTTACCGTCATTGTCGAACGAGAACAAGAGATGATAAACCTTGAAAAAATTGCAAGCTACAAAGAGTATGACTGTTCATGGAAGCCAAAAGAAGATTACTTTGAAGCGGTGATTAATCTCAAGCGCTAACAGGAGAAACAGCCTATCATCATTAACCAAAACAGAGTATAATTTCAAAAAAGGAGAAGCTATGCAATATCACTTACGTATTACTCGCCTGCTCATCCTTTTTTATCTACTCGGTAGTTTTGCCTCTGCCACACACATTCATAAAGATGCAACGGAAGTACATACAGACTGTAAAATCTGTCATCTCTCAAATACCATGCATGGGGGAGATGTTGTAACTGAGCCGTTGCAAATTGTTATACTCCCTCGTTATCTACTTCCCCTTGCACTGCTAGAACAAAAGCACATTAATCCTCTCAGTAAAGGCTACAACGCACAAGCCCCTCCTTTTTCTTCTTTTTCATAAAATAAAAAATACCACCATTACAATATAAACCATATTTTTATGTGTTCGATACATCGAACCTACCTAAATATTATTGAAAAATAGGAAAATTAATGACTAAAAAACTCATAATTCTTTCACTCTGTGCATCGACAATGCTTTCTGCACAAAGTGAATTGGAAGAGCTAAAAGCACTTTTAGCCCAACAGATGAAAATGACACAGGCGCTACAAAAACGTGTCGTACAACTAGAAAAAAAGCAAGCGATACAATCAAAAATAACAAAAAGACAAGACAACAAAATACGTGAGACCAAAAAGCAAATTGCTGTAGTGCAAACACAAAAAGAAGAACAACCTACTGTGCAGGCAGCCGCAACCTTTGACCAAAAATCATTTTTGCCAGACATTGCACTTATTTTAAACGGAAGTACTGTAGCTAGAAATGTACCCAACAGTACCTATGCAAGTTACTATATTCCAGGGTTTAGCACCTATAATGCCAACACTCCTATGGTGATACCCTTTAATAAAGAACGAGGATTTAATTTTAACTATGCCGAGTTAGCATTACATTCAACGGTAGGACCATGGTTTGACGCAGATGCTATTTTCCATCTACGTTCAAATAGTTTTGATATAGAAGAAGCCTATCTAACCACACGTGCATTACCCTACGCACTCAAAGCCAAATTAGGTCAATTTAGAAGTAATTTTGGACGTATTAATGCCAAGCACCAACACTCTTGGCATTTTAGTTCCCAACCTCTTGTATTTGAAGCGATGCTTGGTTCAGAGGGTATTAATGATGCGGGGGTACAACTTCAATGGGTATTACCCACAGAAGACACCTATGTTATGGCAGGGTTTGAGGCACTTCAAGGGATAAATGATGTGAGCTTTGGAGATACAGAGACAAATAACCTTTATATAGGCTACCTAAAAAGTAGTTTTGACATCACTGATGATACCACAGCATTGCTAGGAGCTTCCATACTACATGGTAAAAACTTATATGGATTTAGCACAGACATCTATGGCGCAGACTTCACTGTAAAAACAGCATTGGACGGATACAGTTCACTACTTTGGCAGTCTGAGTTACTCTATAGAAATAAAAAAACCACTACAGACACTCAAAAACAAGCAGGTTTCTATACCCAATTCATCTACCAATATGACCAAAACTGGGCAGCAGGGATACGCTATGATGACCTTTATAAAAACCTAGACACACAACCAAATAATTTGGACAAATACACTGCGATGCTAGAGTATAAACCTTTTGAATTTACCAAATTTAGACTGCAATACACTTACGATAAATCTAAAGTATTTGGTATCAATAATGAACGAAAAAACACTTCAGAGATTCTTTTGGGAGTCACCATCGAAGCAGGCGCACATGGCGCACATGCATTTTAGGAGCATAACATGACAAGAATTAAAATTCAGTACAGGGAGGCACTAAATGCCGACTCTTAAAAAAACATTACTATTATTTACCATACTCTCTACCCTTACCTTTGCCAAACTCAATGTGGTGGCATCTTACCCTTACTTAGGGAAAATTGTACAAGCCATAGGAGGAGACAATGCACACGTGAAAGTCCTCGCTTCACCCAAGCGTGACCCACACTTTGTCATACCCAAACCCTCACTCATTCCTGCCATCACACGTGCTCAGTTGCTCGTAGCAAATGGTGCAGGACTGGAGATAGGCTGGCTACCACCTTTACTCAAAAGTGCAAACAACCCTAAAGTACGCATAGGCTCAGAAGGTTTTTTAGACATCAGTCGTGCTATCCACCTTATAGATGTACCCAAATCTGTCTCACGTGCTATGGGAGATATACACCCAGAGGGAAATCCACACTTTGACACAGACCCACACAATGTACTGCCTATGGCAAAGCGTATCGCTCAAAAACTCATTGCACTCGATGCCAGCCACAAAAAAGTGTATCAAGACAATCTAAAAACCTTTAGCCAAAAGTGGAAACAATTTTTAGCTAGCTTTGATGCAGGAATGAAAAGCTGTAAAGGCAAAAAAGTCATCCAGTACCACGAACTCTACAACTACCTGCTTAGACGCTACGGCATTAAGTCTGTAGCCAACATAGAGCCACTTCCTGGTATTGCCCCTAGCTCCAAACATACACTAGAGCTTATACAACAGATGAGAAAAGAACACATCACTACCATACTGCAAGACCCTTACCATGAGAAAAAAACGGCACGGTTCATCGCAGGGAAAACTGATGCGAAAGTAGTTGTTTTACCTCATGATGTAGGCAGTGTAAGTGGTACAAAAAGTTTAGAATCATTCTACAACACCATCAAAGAGAGACTATGTCAATAGTAGCTCTGCTCTACCCTGCTTTTATATTGGCGATTTTGTTGGTTTT
>JALUYL010000108.1 GCA_027012955.1 Sulfurovum sp. | reverse complement strand
TATCTTCTTTGGTAAAAAGTTTAATACCATCTGCTGCAATCTGTAGTAAACCATATGGTCCTACGTGCATTGGTCCAAGACGTCTTTGCATAAATGCGAGGACTTTTCTTTCAATATAGGTACCAAACCCTGCGATGGCAGAAATCACAGCCAAAATAATGATGGCTTTGATAATGACACCGACAGGTGTTACCTGTGGTAAATTTTCTACGAGTGTTGTTGTCATATTACACCTTTCTCAATGTTACTGTTTTGTAGCGTGACGCACCAAAGAGGTCATAAACACCTTCGGCAGCTTTAAAATCTGGTACTTTCACGATGTCACCTGTGAGTTTCTCATCGGCTACGACATCTAAAGTAATGCTTCCATTGTCAAAGACAACTTCAACCTTATCACCTAGACTCTCTGCTTTTTCTTTACTTGCATAAAGTGAGAATGTTTCAAAAATCTCATGAGACTTGTCTGTAAAGTCGTTGAACTGACGTGCCGGGTTACATCTGTATGCAATCTCTCCGTCAAGTACAGCATCTTCATCACATTTTTCTACTTCTGGAAGTTCTGTTTCTACATTGCTTGTCTCAAGTCTGTATCCACGGTTGTCTGTACCATCATTTTCAAAACTATTTGGTAAGTCATCAAATGCAATCGCCTTAAATCCTCTATCTGTTGGCAGTTGCTCTGTCCAATCAATAGTAAGTTCAGGTGCACCTACAAGTGCTTTCATAAGGTCATTGAGTTCATAACCATTATATTCAACTGCTGCATTGGTAGGAAGTACACGTTTGTTCATGCTTGTGAGTGTACCTTCTTGCTGGTTCATTGCAGGCATATCTAAGTCACCAGAACCTAGCGCAGAGAGTTTGAAGTCACCATTTTCGTTATATCCAACAGTGTAACCACTTTGCGCATCATCAAGTTCACAGATAAGTGCTACACCCAATGCATTTGACTTAGGAGGTGTCATCACTACATCAATGTCACATGTTGCTTCAACAAGTGCTACAAGTTTTGCAATATTTTCTGCTTTGTCATGGTAGTAAAGGTCTTCACCCAACATCATAGAGAATGACTCTTTTTTCTTCATCATCTTCTCAAATACAGCATCAAATTTAGAAGCATCACCACCAAGTAGGTCTACAAGACCGTTGGTAACAACAGTAATCTCTTTGTCAACCATCTCAGTTACTTTTTTAGATACTTCTTCCTCTTCGCCAGTCTCTTCGTTAAGTACCATCTCTTTGACAGTTTTTACTTCTTTCTCTTTAATCGTCTTAGTCTCAGACTTTTTAAAGCTGTCGATATAAGATTTTACCTCTTCAGGAAGTTTTTCTTTATCTGCGAACAAATCAAGTACCAAGTAAAGTGCTGCTTCTTCAAGTCCAACTTTGTGGTTAAAGACCTCTACAGTCTTACCAAATGTAGGGATAAGTGTATCACCTACTGGGTGGAAGTAAAGTCCTGCACCTTTATTGAGCTTTTGAACATTGTTAAAGGCATATTTCATACCAGGAGCATCGTTTCTAAGTGCACAACCAATAGAGATAACAAAATCAGAGTTTTTCATAATAGTGTCTGTATCTGTTGTCCAAAGACTGTTTCCAGATGCTGCTTCATAGTGATTAAGGAAAGTTTGGAAGGCTTTGACTTCAGGGTTGTAAAGTTTTACGCCCATTTTCTCTTTGAGTGTTTGAAGCATCAATGCTTCTTCGTTCGTAATCATAGAGTTAAAACGAATAGTCTCTGCTTTTTTCAATGCTACCACTGCGCTCTCAAATGCTGCTTCATCTTTTGTTGCAGTCGTATTTTGGAAATCATAGGCAAAACGTGCAGAACCATCAAGTGATACATAGTTCCACTCATTGGTCACTCTGTAAATTTTTTCTGTTCTGTCTTCAATAGATGTTGGTTTTACTTCATAGTAAATCTGTGCACCGTCAGATGAGTGTGCTGCAACTGCCGGTACTCTTTTTAAATCCCATGCATTTGATGTATAAACAAAATCACGTGAAACAAGAGCCCCTACAGGACATACAGCTGCACATTCACCACAGTCAGAACAGTTTGTCTCACCTGTACCGTTGCTAGGCGCGATGACAGACTTTTGCAGTTTGTTCCACATAGAGTAGGCATCTTTAGGCATAGAGTCTTTATAGCTCTTGTCAAGCTCTGCTCCACCGCGCTTTACAGTTGTAATCGCAGAATCACCTATCATATCTTTACAGACAGTCGTACATCTTTCACAAACGATACATAGACCCGGATCGTAATGCAGTACCGATGACCAGTTTGTTGTTTCACGTTTTGTATCTGGAATCATATAGCTCTGAGAATCAACATTCAACTCTAACGTGTAGTTTTGAAGTTCACACTCTCCTGACTTATCACATACACCACACTGTAGTGGGTGGTTGACGTCATATACTTCCATAATCGCACGACGCTCTTCAAGAATATTTGGCGTATCAACTGTGATTTCCATACCCTCTTTGACTTTAGCGTTACATGCATACACCTGTTTTCCATCTGCTTCTACGAGACAAATACGACATGCCAGTGTAGGCGAACATCTTGTCAGGTAACATATAGCTGGGATGAAAACATCGTTGGCACGAGCAGCATTAAGGATATATTCACCCTCTTTTGCTTTAAACTCAGTGCCGTCAATAGTGATAGAAATCATATTATCTACCGTTTGTACTTCACTCATACTAGCTCCCTCTCTTTTTTTCTTGCATAATTTCTACTTTACTAAATCTGTAAGAGGATACCAAAGGGGTACTTAATCCCATATCATAGGTGGGGTTAAGTGCAATGGTTCCTTTCATAGATGTATCAATCTTAAACACACGTTTAAACGTCACACCATCAATTACGAAAGAGACATTTTCACCATCGTTCAGTTTTGTGGCTGTTGCAAATTGAGAAGAGCCAAGTAAAAATGTCTCTTCTTTCAGTGCTTCACAGTTGTTTGTAAAAGCTGAAAATTGCTCTTTTGGATTGCAGATATAAACTACCGCTCCATCAAAACCATCAAATTCAGCCACCTCTTCGAGTGCACCCTCTACAGATACTTCACGCTCGCCTAAAAGATACCCTCTATACTCTGTACCAATCGTGTCAAAATAATCTGGAAGCGTATCAAACTCTACACTCTCAAACCCTTTCTCTACAGGCAATGCCTTGGTATACTCTATGGTATATTCAGCATCTAGTCCCAAAGCATTGGCAATGTCATTGAGTACATAGCCACCATAAGGTTGCGCTACATTCATCGGTACTACACGTTTGTCATTGGTTGTGAGTGTACCCTCTTGCTGATTGAGTGCTGGCATATCAAGATCACCCTTGCCCAGTGCAGACAAGGTAAAGTCAGCCTCAACGTTATATCCGACGCTGCTGCCTGTTGCTTCATCATCAAGGTCACAGATAAGCGAAACACCCATGGCATTTCCTGCTGGAGGCACACAAACCACATTAAAGTCTGTATATTTCTCTACCAGTGCAAGAATTTTGCCTATCTCCTCTGCTCTTGGGTGTGCATATAAATCTGACCCAACAACCAAAGAGAATCCGCTCTTTTTAAGCAGTGACTTTCTAAGAAGTTCTAACTCCTCTTCTCCTATATTTGACTCAGCAGAGAGGTTACCTATATCTAGGTCATCCAAAAATGCTTTTACGTTTTCTGGTACATCTACATCACGAAGTAGTGTTTCTACAAGCAATGCTGCCACACCCTCTTCACTTCCTGGCTCATATTTCATAAACTGAGTGACAATGTTTTTCATCTCTATATCTTCAAGCGGATGCATATAAGCTACTCTTGCTCTATGCCATTTGGATGCCATATTGATATGATATTTCACTGTCGGTGCGTCATCATAAATTTTTGTTCCAAGTATGATGATAGCTGTAGATTCTGAAATACCTTTAAGTGTCCCAGAATAAAGCTGTTTCCCTGCTACTGAAGCATAGGCACGCATAAATTTCTGATAGGCTCTTGCCTCAGCAGAAACAAGTTTCACACCTGTACGCTCTTTTATCTTCTGTAAGATATAGGCTTCTTCATTGGTGATTTGTGGGGCAAAGAGAATACTTTGGGCATTTTTCACAGCTTCCACTGCTTTTGCAAATGCTTTAGCATCTTTAATTACGTTTTTGTTTGCATAGTCAAAGCCGTATCTACCTGCGCCACACAGTGAAGTAAATTCGAAATTGTTTGTCATACGGTAAATCGTGTCATGTTTGACTTCATACGTCATCTGACATCCGCCACCACAGTGAGGACAGGCAGATGGAATCTTCTCAAGCTCCCATGCATTGGTTGTATACTTAAAGTTTGTATCTACCAAAGCACCTACTGGACAGACTGCCGCTGCTTCACCAAGACTTGCATAGTTTTTCTCTATTTTGGTATTTACTATAGAAGATGAATATCCACCAAAATGGAGTTTTAGTGCTTCATCACCAGTAATTTCTGTAGAAACTCTGACACACTTCTCACACATGATGCACAGCGCTGGGTCATAACTTACATGTCCCCAGTTCTCTACAGGTCTGTGCTGATCACGCGCAGTAAAAGGTTGTTCTTCAAGGTCAAATTCCATTGTCTTGTTTTGAAGGTCACACTCACCAGATTTATCACATACGCCACACTCTAACGGGTGGTTTACATTATAAAGTTTCATAATGTTTTGACGTTCTGTATAAATCTCATTGTTGTTTGTCGTAATGACCGCACCATCTGTTGCTTTTTCTTGACAAGACAAGATAGCCCCATCTACACCCTCAACATTAACAATACACATACGACATGAAGCGATAGGCTTCACTTTGGTCAGGTAACACATCGTTGGGATATAAATATCGTTTTCACGTGCCACATCGATAATGGTTTTTCCAAAAGTACTTTTACACGTTTTACCGTCTATAGTCAGTGTAATCTCTTTTCCGGTGTTGATTGAATTATGTATACTCATATTATACCGCCACCATAGATATATAGTAACAACGCATACAACGTTCAGCTTCAGAGATTGCCTCTTCACCTGTGAAACCTAAATTGACTTCTTTTTGGTTCGTCTTACGTTCTTCAGTCTCTAGTTTTTGACTCACTGCTCTTGGAATACCTGGCATCCAACCTGTGATTTTTTCATTTTTGTCATAGACTCTTAGTTT
>JALUYL010000107.1 GCA_027012955.1 Sulfurovum sp. | reverse complement strand
TCTGGATGGGTCTGGGAGAGTGCTTCAAGAAGTCTGAGAAGTGTAGGTGCTTGTTTGGTATCGTGTGCAGTGTAGGCTTTAGCTACAATGTTGAAGTTTTCATCACAGACAACATATTTGACTGTGGTGGAACCAATGTCGATACCAAGTGCATATTTTTTCTTTTGCATACTTTGTGTCATGTTATTCCTTGTGAGGAGCATTGAGACTTTTAAAAGCCCAAAGTAACCATACAAGTCCCAATAGTATAAAAGGTATGCTCAACATTTGCCCCGTGGTAAAGGGTAAAGATGTGCTATAGTCTGCCTGACGTGTTTTGGTATATTCGAGTAAAAAGCGTGCGGTAAACATATAGGTTAAAAAAATACCAGGAAGCAGTTTTGTTGCCATAGTGCTTGAGATTTTTTTATAGAGGCTCACAAGTATAAAGAGTAAAATAAGGTAAGAAAATGCTTCATAAAGTTGAACGGGGTGTCTTGGTATCATATCAACACGAGAAAAAATGATTGCCCAAGGTTCATTTGAAGGTAATCCAAGTATTTCTGAATTGAAGAAATTACCAAAACGTACAAAGGCTGCCGTAAGTGCTCCTGGCATTGTGAGTCTTGATAGGAGCCACCAAAAAGAACGATGATACCGTTTGGCGAAAAAGTAGAGTGCTGTTACCACTCCTATAAGCCCACCATGGCTTGCAAGTCCCCCCTTCCAGACTTTGAATATTTCGAGTGGATGAGAAAGATAAAATTCTGGTTCATAAGCAAAACAGTGCATGAGTCTTGCACCAATGACCGTACCGATAAGCATATAAATCAGAAAGTTATCCAGTTCATCTGGGTTTTGTCCTTCACGTTTATAAATCCATTGCAGTATCATAAGCCCGAGAAAAAAGGAGCCTACAAATAGTAGCCCATACCAACGTAGTTGTAAAGGTCCCAATGTTAAAAGTGTTGGGTTGATATCCCAAATAAAGTGTTCCATAATGTGTGCCTTGTGTTAATTAGGAGTATTATACTCTAAATTATTTAATGGTTTTATAGGAGGTGTTTTAAATACTTATTTGACCCTCAAATGTATACGAGAAATGCTTTCTATAAAGAGATGAGTACAGCACAATCAACGGCTACCCAGATTGCTCAAAAGGGTGGTGTAACTGCTGCTGTGGCTTCTGATGTTGCTTCGGCAGCAATAAAGTCTTCAATGGAGCAAGGCTCTACAGCAGGAGACATAGAAGAATTTGCGAAAAAAATGAAAATGGATCCAGCTTCTGCTAAAGAGTTTGCTAAACAAATCATGACAGGCTCTATGGCTGCAAAAGAACTATTGGCGCAAGGCATCACTGGAGCCGCAGCATCTTTGGCATCGGCTACGTCTGCTGCCAAAACAAGCACTGGTATGGCTAGTGTGGAGCAGGCTGGAGGCAAGGACGGGTATGTGGCTTTGTCTACATCTATGGCGAAAGGTAAGACAGCTGGGGACAAGGAAAGACTCTCCCACTTTGATTCCACTGAGGAATATGTAGAGAGTGAAAGAAAAAAAGCAGGAACTCAAGCTACTGCAGACAAAACTAGACTGGCACTTGATAATAATCAAGATCTTACTGATAATGTTGTAAACAAAACTATAGAAACTGCTACAAAACTATATTTTGGATCAGATATAGAAGCTCAAAGACAAAAAGCTGTTAAACAATTAACTGAAGTAGGTGCACTCCAAACAGATAGTAATGGTAATCCTGTAATGGATGAAAATGGCAAATACAAAGCCACCACTGGCATTGCCTTCTCTAATGCCTTTGCATCACTCGGTGCCTTAGATATGGAACGTGGAAAACAGTTTATGGTCGCAGGTACGAGCATGACAATGGATAGAGGAAGAGGTGGTGAAGTACGAATGCAAGCGACTTCACAAGATAGCACAAAAAGAGGTGAAGATGCATCTTATGCGTGGAAAGGATATCTAGGTTTTGGTGAAGCCGTCCTAGCCGCAGGAGGCGTAGTGGCAGGTGCAGATAGAGCAGTGAAAACTTTTTCTCCGTCTAAAAGAGGGATTATTGAGAGGGTTTATGGGGATGGAGGCAAAAAAGGTTCAGCCTTTAACAACGCCATGAATAAATCCGGCAATCCAAGTGATTCCCAAAATAATAGCTATCCAAATTCCGACATCGGCGATAAAACTGTTAGTAAACAACATAATAATTCTCCTTCAATAAATTCTAGAATATCAAATTCTACCATAAAAACTCCAGAAGCCAAAAGCTGGTACAAAGAAATGGGAAAATCTTTCATGAAAAGCAAGGCAGGTAAAACAGTGGGAGTAGTAGGTGGGCTTGTGGGAATGAGTAGTTTTCTTGGTGCAGATGAGCCACAAGAGGGTAATTATCCTTCAGGAGACATGGGCTCACAACCTTCACAACCCAATATTCCTCCTGTTATGTCTACTATGGACACAGCGATGATTATGGGTACAGCTACTGTGGCTAATGGTGTAACAGCCGCCTTTGGAGTACAAGAGCTTAAAGCCGGTCAACAAGTTGCTACCAAAGCAGTTGAAAAAACCGGAGGGAAACTTTTAGGGAAAATGGCAGGGAAGCTGATACCTGGAGTAGGATTGTATTATGGTGCAAAATATGCTTCAGATGAGTTCGATAAGGGAAACTACGGACGTGCCACCATGGAGATGCTTAGTGGAGTAACCTCATTGGTTCCAGGCATCGGTACTTTGGCAAGTGCAGCCATAGATATGGGATTGGCTACAGAGTCAGTAATGAATCCAGAACAAGAAAAACAAAAACTACAAACCGTTTCTGGAGCAAAACCAAAAACAGTGGCGGCCGCAGCATTAGGTATGTTGGCTACCTCGTCCCAAAGAACAGAAGAGCAAGCCATTGCAGGTGACAGTGTTATACGCAAGCTTAGAGTTGGAGAGAGTGGAGAGATTATGCAGACTTGACAAGTAAGATATAATTAAAGTATACTTTCTATACTGAAAGAGGTTTTTTGTGAAATTTGAATATGACGATAATAAAAGTAGGATAAACAAAGAAAAGCATGGAATTGATTTTGTTGAAGCTCAAAACTTATGGCAAAATGAAAATGCACTTATTGTTCCCGCCAATATTATTGATGATGAAGTTCGATATGCTCTTGTTTCAATATTCAAAAATAAAGGCTATGTAGCCATTTTTACGCTTAGAAATGAAATACATCGAATTATTAGTGTTCGAAGATGTAGAAAAAATGAGGAAAGAAATTATGAAAACAATAACAGCTAAGAAGTTTGATGAGAAGTTTGACAATGGTGAAGACATTACCGAATATTTGGATTTTTCAACTGCTATAAGATTGAAAGATATTAAAAAGTTAAAAACTGAAACTAAAAAAGTGAATGTTGATTTTCCTGAATGGATAATAGAGTCTTTAGATCAAGAAGCCAAAAAGATTGGTGTTACAAGACAGTCTATTATAAAAGTATGGATTGCGGAGAGACTAAAAGCAGAGATTGGGCATTTGCAAGCAAGTTAACGAAACAAAGTCTCCTTAACTGTTTATCTTCTCTTTTATCTCTTTTGCAATGGCAGAAATTTTAGTGATTTTTTGCGTGTTACTGAGTGACTCATCGAGTAAAACTTTTACAAAGGCAGATCCAACTATCACACCATCAACACCTTGTGCTTTCTCTTTAGCCGTATTTTGGTCTACCCCAAAACCTACATATACAGGCGTTTGTGAGTATTTTTTAATATTTGTAATAATAGGCTGTAAATCTTCACTCTTTCCTGCTCCAGTAATCCCTGCATAGGCAACAAGATAGATAAATTTCTTCGCATCTGTGACTATCTCTTTTATGCGTGCTTCAGAGTCTGTAGGCGCGATAAAGTCAATAAGGCTAAGTCCTGCATTTTCTACGCTGGGTTTGTAAAGTTTTGCTTCTTCAAGGGGTAAATCAGGGATGATAAATCCATTGACACCTGTTTCCTTGGCTTTTTTGATGAAGTGCTCCATCCCCTTGTGATAAAAAGGATTGAAGTAACCCATCCAAAGCGTGTCTATATGGGGTGCTATTTTAGCAGAGGCATCAAAGAGATGCTCTAGTTTAAAACCATTTTGTAAAGCTTTTAAGTTGGCTGCTTCGATGACAGGACCATCGGCTACAGGATCAGAAAATGGCATACCAAGCTCAAGGGTATCTACACCTGCATCAGCAAGTGCCAAAGCAGCATCCACTGTAAATTCTAAAGATGGGAAACCTGTGGTGATATATGCGACTAATTTTTTCAATATTTCTTCTTAATGTAATAAATTTTCAATATTATATGATAAAATGAGTAAAATTATAGATTATATAGCAGGACGCGATGAGTATTCATACCCCAAAGATAGAAAAAAAAGTCACTTTAACAACGATTGCTAAGATGAAAGGTGTCGAAGCTATTACTATGGTTACAGCTTATGATGCACTTTTTGCACAGCTTTTTGACGGCGAAGTAGAGATGATACTTGTAGGTGATAGTCTCAATATGAGTTTTCTTGGTAAAGAGGATACATTAAGTGCAACGATGGATCAGATGATTTATCATACACAGGCAGTCTGTAACGGTGCGAAGTCAGCACTGATAGTCCTAGATATGCCCTTTGGCTCTTACACAAGTCCTGAATTGGCGGTAAAAAATGCCACACGCTGTTATCAGGAAACCAATGCACAGGCAGTGAAGATAGAGGGTGGTAAAGAGCGTGCACACATCGTAGAAGTACTCACACAAAATTCGATTGCTGTACTAGGACATATAGGTTTGATGCCACAGTTTTTACGTAGTGATGGTGGTTACAAGATACGTGGAAAAGATGCAGAAGATATCGCATCACTTGTGGAAGATGCTATAGCATTAGAAAAAGCTGGCGTATTTGCTATTGTTGTAGAAGGTGTAAAAAAAGAAGCAGCGAAAGCTATTACGGATGCAGTGTCCATACCAACCATTGGTATAGGTGCAGGAAATGTGACAGATGGGCAAGTGCTTGTTTGGTCTGATATGTTTGGTTTCTTTGAAGCCTTCAAGCCAAAATTTGTAAAACAATACATGGATGGTGCAAAACAGATACGTCAAGGTTTAGAAAACTATCGAAATGATGTGAAATCCAGAGAATTCCCTTCAGAGGAAACTACGTATTAATGGAGCGCATGGTTGAGATAGAACGTTTTGATGAAGAGGCTTCGTATGAAGTCACACTTCGTCCAAGTTCATGGGATGAGTATATCGGTCAAGAGAAGATAAAGAAGAACCTCAAAGTTTTCATTGAAGCAAGTAAAAAAAGAGAAGAGGCCTTAGACCATATTTTATTCTTTGGCCCTCCAGGTCTTGGTAAAACAACGATTGCAAATATCATCTCTACTGAAATGGGTGCAAACATTAAAACAACGGCTGCTCCGATGATAGAAAAGGCAGGGGATTTGGCAGCACTTCTTACTAACATAGAAGAGGGTGATATACTTTTTATTGATGAGATTCACCGTATGTCTCCTGCCATTGAAGAGATACTCTACCCCGCGATGGAAGACTTTAGACTGGACATTATCATAGGTTCCGGCCCTGCGGCACAGACTGTAAAGATAGATTTGCCACGTTTTACACTTATAGGTGCAACAACTAGAGCAGGAATGTTGTCAAATCCTCTACGTGAACGTTTTGGGATGCATTTTAGAATGCAGTTTTATACGCCTGAAGAGTTAGCTAAGATTGTGACACAAGCCTCACATAAATTGGAAAAAATAGCGCAAAAAGAAGCAGCAACTGAGATGGCAAGACGCAGTCGAGGGACACCACGTATTGCACTTAGGTTACTTAAACGTGTGCGTGATTTTGCCGAAGTTTTAGATGAGGAAGAGATAAGTTTAGAGCGTGCCAAGTATGCCTTAGACCAATTGGGTGTGAATAACCTCGGTTTTGATGAGCAAGATATTCAACTGCTTGAACTTTTAGTCTCTGCGAAAAATAAACCTATGGGACTTAGTACTATTGGTGCTGCGCTTAGTGAAGATGAGGGAACGATAGAAGATGTGTTAGAGCCTTATCTGATAGCCAATGGGTACATTGAACGTACAGCACGTGGACGTATAGCTACACAAAAGTCCTATGAACACTTTAAATTGGGTGGGAAGGATGGACTTTTTGCTGAGTAAAAGTTCTTTGATGATAACAGCATTGTTCGTCCTTGGGATAGTTGGAGCGTATTCTGTTTATAAACCTTTTTTACTCTCTTTGGTTGTTGCAATGTTACTTACTATGGCGACGTTTAACCTTACGAAAAGATTGGTAGACTATACAAACTCTGCACATATTTCTGCAGCGATTTCGACCACACTCTTAATGCTATTGCTTTTTGCACCTATTGTCTATTTGGCAACTATTGGTGTAGGGTATGTTTCCCAGATAGACAGTGCGGGGATAAAAGAGACTATTCATTTTGTGGAGTCTAATGTACAAGACATACCATTTTTAAAAGAGATGAGTCTCAAATATTTGAATGATGAAAAAATAGCATTCTATATAGAAGAATCAACGAGTTATCTTACTTTAGCAGGTGGAGTAGGGCTTGGATTTATGAAAAATATGTTTTTTGTGGTGGTCTTTTATTTCTTTATCAACTACTACGGAAGCCGATTTTTTGACATTATTTTAGCGCTCCTGCCTGTCTCTCCTGCCAAAGGTGCACGTATGATGCAAGAGGTTTCAGCAACCATGGAAGTTGTTTTTTATTCTGTGATTGTTACCGCTATTTTTGAAGGCTTTTTATTTGGTATTATTATGGCGGCATTTGGATTTAATGGCTTGCTTTTTGGTGTTATCTATGGTTTTGCTTCGCTTATTCCTATCATTGGTGGTATCATCGTTTGGGCACCTGTTTCTTTGTATGCATGGACAAAGGTAGATGCACATACAGCGATTATCATTGGGACATATTCTGTTGTGATGATCTCCATCATAGCAGATACGATTATCAAGCCGATGATTATTAAAGTGATCAAAGAGGACTTTTTAAAGAGTACGATTAAGATTAACTCAATTATTATCTTCTTTTCTATTTTGGCAGGTATGAGTACATACGGTTTTTGGGGTATGATTGTCGGTCCTGCGATTACCTCTTTTATCATTGCGATGACAAAGGTCTATTTAGATTATAATGAAGTAGGTTAACCACCCATTAAACTAAATGGAGGATAATCGTATGGACAAAACAAAGGAGTTGGCATTATTAAGATACTCATTATAGAAGATGACCCAGAATTGGCGTTGCTTCTGACAAATTACCTTACCAAATATGATATGGAAGTTATAGGTGCAGAAGACCCCTACATAGGGCTTTCTTTGCTCACGCAACATGCATTTGATCTTATCATTTTAGACTTGACTTTACCGGGGATGGATGGCTTAGAGGTTATTCCTAAGATACGTGATATTTCAAATATCCCTATTATCATCTCTTCGGCGCGTGATGACATTACCGACAAGGTGATAGGCATGGAGCGTGGAGCAGATGACTATATGCCAAAACCGTATGACCCACGAGAACTGGTGACGCGTATTAAGACTATTTTACGTCGTACGCACAGTGTAGAAGAAAAAGCACCTAAAGCAGAAGAATATTTTATAGCAGATGCCAAAGCCAGAGAGATACGCTTTCGAGGAAAATCTTTAGAACTTACAGCAGCAGAGTATGATATCTTGCTCATGTTACTGCAACATAAAAATGGCTCTGTCTCTCGTGAACAACTTCTCTACGAAAGTGAACATATAGATGATGATTCATCTATTAAAAATATTGACGTTATTATCTCTCGTATCAGACAAAAGATAGCCAAAGTTGACCCTGACAATATATATATTAAACCTATTCGAGGGGTAGGGTACCTACTGACAGACAGGATATAGATGAAAAACCTTTCCGTCCATGCTTTTATTCACATTTTATTTTCCGTGGCAATCACCATTTTGATTGCCACATTCTTACTCTTTTTATCTTGGGATAAAGATAGACAAAAGATAGAACTTTATAAACGTTATCAACTCATTGCCATTACCTTTTTATCTAACTTGCAACTTAACTCTAAAGATGAAGCTTTAGATAAACTGTATAAAGAATTGCATGTGCGGGCATTAAAAGGTGTACAGTTTACACGTATGAAAGAGAAAATAATCACAAAGGGTAAGACGGTTTTTAATGGGGGTTCTTCCCTTGGACAAGTACGGGTTTTTAGAGTAGATAGTCAAGACTATATCTATGTGCAACGTATGGAGCATAACCTTATGCTCGTAGATGCCAGACCTCCAAATCATTATTTTGAGATAGCGATTGGATTAGGGGTCTTTCTCATTCTTTTGCTATTGCTTCTTTATCTTGCAGTGTTAAAAAAACTGTATCCACTCAAGACACTTCATAAGCAAATCCAACGTTTTGCACAAGGTGATATGAAAACACGTATTACGTATGAATACGAAGATGAGATTGGAAAAATAGCAAAAAGTTTTGATGATGCCATTGTACATATTAATGAGCTTAGTACCTCTAAAAATCTTTTTATGCGTAACTTGATGCATGAGCTTAAAACGCCTATTACCAAAGGGCGTATAGTGGTAGAAATGATGGAAGATGAGGGGACAAAAAAAGTACTTGTGCGTGCCTTTGAACGTATGAATGAGCTCATTTCTGAACTCGCAGAGATAGAAAGGGTCACGACCCAAAGTTTTGAACCAAATTTTGAATATGTTACGTTTTCTGAGATAGTCTCACAAAGTAAAGAACTTCTAATGACACAAAACTCATGTGTTAAAGTGGAGATAGAAGATATCGCACTAACCACAGATGTAAAACTCATGACTTTGGTGATTAAAAATCTCTTAGACAACGGTATGAAATATGGTAAAGATAAATGTGTTATGCTTACGAATCATAAAGGACAAATAGAAATCGTCTCAAAAGGTGAAGCGCTAGAACATGAGTTGACCTACTATACAGAACCATTTTCACAAGCAGAAAAACGCAGTTCAGGTTTTGGTTTAGGGCTTTATATCGTCCATAGTATTTTGGAAAAATTAGGGTATCAATTAGGCTATAAGCATGAAGAGGGTAAAAACATCTTCATGCTTTTACCTAGAGAAGTGTATTAGTCTTTTAATGCCTCTGCAATGAGCTCTAGGGGGTTTTTAAAGACTGTCTCTACGTCTGCATTGTTTAGTGCTTCAGAGAGTTGTACACGACAGGCAGAACATTCAGCACTGACATAGGTCGCTTTTGTCTCTTTGATCATCGCTGCTTTTGGTTTACCTGCAGCTTCAGCGAAGTGAAATTTCTCTGTTTGCATGGTAACACCGCCAAATCCACAACATCTGTTAGGATCTGACATCTCTACCATCGGATAGTTAGGAGCAAGGAGATTACGAGGTTGCTCGTAGATACCCTGTACTTTTCTTGCATGACATGGATCATGATAGGTTACAGGTGTATCAAACTTCTTCCCTTTGGCTTTTAAAACGTCTTGAAGTGCAGTATTGTCATCCAGCCACTCTGTAGCCATATGGATTTTTTCAGCCACTTTCTTCGCACGCACTTCCCACTCTGGCATATCATGGTTTTTGAAAAAGACTTGCCAGTCATGTTTCACCATCGCTGAACAAGTTGCTTCTGGGATGAGCATAGCATCACACTCATCCATAAAACTTTCAAAGTACTCTATGTTTGCTTTGGTCATACGTTCTACAGATTTGACAGCACCAGTAAAGTAGGCAGGCGCACCACAACAAAGTTGATCTTTTGGGATAAAGATATCAATATTAAGTTCTTTGAGTATCTCTACCAAACTTTCACCAATACCCCCATAGTTATAGTTAGCAAGACAGCCTATAAAGATAGCTACACGTAATGGTTTTTCTTCTTGTTTGTGTGCAGGTATATTTTCAGGAAAGCTGTTTAAAAAACTGATTTTTTGCATGGATGGAATCAGTCTGCCTTTTTTGACCATAGGCATTCTAAATCGTGCTAAGAGTCCACCTTTTTCCTCATCTGCTTTAAAGGCACAGGTCTTAAACATAAAACCAAACTTCATGACAATGTCCATAACTTTACGGTGTTCAAGAAGGTAAAAAGCAACCTTCTTAAACAGAGGCATACCAAATTTCTCTGCAATGTCAGCACGTACTTCTTCTATGACCATATCTGTAGCAAGTGAGTTAGGACAGACATCGACACAGTTGGTACAGAGGAAACAAGACTCAAAGATGTTTTTGGCATTTTTATCAAGTTCCAAATGCCCTTTTTCATACGCACCAAGTAGGTCTATAAAACCACGAGGTGAGGTTGTTTCATCGGGGTTTACTTGGTGGATGGTACAAACGGGGATACATTTTCCACATTTGATACAGTCATCACTTGTTGCTGAGAAATTGAAGATGTCTTCAGTTTTTTTATTCATATTTCCTCGTGAATGTTATATTTCTTCTATTACTTTTTTCTTTTTTGTACTGCGACAAAAGAGAAAAAAGTAACCAAAAAAGAAAAAAGCGCAATGCCTGCTGTCGCAAGAAGTCGATTTCCTTTTGTGTTTTTTTGCTAAATACCCAAAATTTTATGGTGTATTTTTTAAACTGTCTTCGAAAAGCTTTTTTTATTTCCACCATATTGGTGCATATAGGCATCAAATGGCATAGCGATATTTCTTATCAGCAAAGTACCTGTGGTACTTACTGTGATTTTGTCTTCTGTGATGGTTACGAGGTCTGCTTTTACAAACTCTTGCAGTTCATCGAGTGCATCTGCAAAGTATTCATCAAACTTGATGTTATGTTCTTTGTTGACACGTTTCATGTCTATGGAAAAGTTCGCCATAAGTTCCATGATAACCGCTTTTCGCACATAGTCATCAACGCTCAGGTTTACACCTCTTTCAAAAGGAAGTTTTCCTGCGTCAAGTGCTTCTTCATAGAGTTTCATATTTTTGGTATTTTGTGCATAATACATTGCACCTTCACCAATACTTGTAAGTCCTATACCTACCAAGTTTGCGCCACCCTTTGTGGTGTAGCCTTGGAAGTTTCGGTGTAACTCACCTTTGGCTATGGCTCCGAAGAGCTCATCTTCAGGTTTAGCAAAATGATCCATACCTACCATCTTATAGCCTTTGTTTTCAAAAAAGTCAATAGTGTATTGGAAGATTTTCAGTTTTTCATCTGGGCTAGGCAGGGTAGTTTCATCAAACTTACGTTGTGTTTTCATGAGCCAAGGCACGTGTGCATAGTTAAAGACTGCTACTCTATCAGGGTTAAGCACAGTAGAAAGCTCAAGTGTTTTTTTGAAGGTCTCTAGGTCTTGGTACGGTAGTCCATAGATGAAGTCTGTGTTGATGGAGTTGATGCCATATTTTCTAGCAAGTTTTACAGCATTTTGTGTAAGCTCCAGAGGTTGTACACGGTGTATCTCTTTTTGTACTTTGTCATCAAGGTCTTGTACACCAAAACTGATACGGTTAAAGCCATGCTTTTGAAAGACTTTCATTTGGTCTTCATTGAAAAATCGTGGGTCTATCTCACAGCTTATCTCTGCCTCTTTACTCCAGTTAGGAAATGCTTTTTTGATGTAATTGACTATCTCATCAAGCTCAAATGCTTTGTAGTAAGTAGGTGTACCACCACCAAAGTGAAATTGTATTACTTCACGGTTTGTGTCTATATGTTTTGCCAAGATGTCTATCTCTTTTTTCAAGTACTCTATGTACACAGATAGCTTCTCTTCTTTGGAGGTAAAAACAACATTACATCCACAAAAATAACATGCAGATCTACAAAATGGTAGATGCACATAGAGTGAGAGTTGTTCTGTAGAATTTTCTAGGTACTTGATGTAGTCATCATATTTAAATTCATCTTTGAATTCTAAGGCAGTAGGATAAGAGGTGTATCTTGGTCCTGGTTTGGAGTATTTGCTGAACTTTTCAAAATCTATTTGACTCAATGGGTTTTCCTTGTATCTATTGGTGTTGTAAGGGTACAACACCCTACGATTACTTATTGCCTTGACAATATTTTATTTAATGTTTAATGCTTCATTACGCTTCGCGTCTAGCCATACCATGACACCTTTTTGTGCATGGAGTCTGTTTTCTGCTTCTGTAAATATAACATCTGCATGTTTCTCAAATGTTTCTTCACTTACTTCATACCCTCTGTAGGCAGGAAGGCAGTGTAGGAAGATGGCATCTGATTTTGCGTGACCCATGAGTTTTTCATCTATGATGTAGCCATCAAATGCTTTTACACGTATCTCTTTTTCATCTTCTTGCCCCATGCTTACCCAAGTATCAGTGGTCACAACATCACAGCCTTTGACTGCTTCAACAGGGTCGTTTCCAAAGATGATTTTGGCACCACTCTCTTTGGAAAACTCCATAGCTTCAGCTACGATGCTTGCATCACACTCATACCCTTTAGGTGTGGCTACTCTTAACTCAAAACCCAGTTTGGCTGCAAGCATGAGCCATGAGTGTGTCATGTTGTTTCCGTCACCCACGTAGGCAACTACTGGGTTTTTGTCTTTACCGAACTCTATCATGGTCAGGTAGTCAGTCATAAGCTGTACAGGGTGGTAAGAGTCTGTAAGACCGTTGATGACTGGTACTTTGGAGTACTTGGCAAACTCTTCAAGTTTAGACTGTTCAAAAGTACGTATCATCACCATATCCACCATACGGCTGATGACACGAGCCGTGTCTTTCATAGGCTCACCACGACCTAGCTGTATGTCATTACTGGACAAAAACAAGCCCACACCACCAAGCTGGTAGATACCTGTCTCGAAACTCACACGTGTACGTGTAGAAGACTTTTCAAATATCATCCCAAGTGTCTGATGTTCCATATAGGGTACAAACTTGCGTTGCTTGGTTTGTACTTTAATCTTTTGTGCCAGTGCTATCATCTCCAAGATTTCTTCTTTGCTGAAATCTTTGAGTGTTAAAAAGTGTCTCATAGGACTATCCTCTTATCTATCCAACCATCATCGTTGGTGGGATAGTAAAATTTAAAAGAGATTATTTTACCATAATTTGGATTGTAAAATTATAAAGAAGGTTTTTTTACGTCTTTGCCTAACTCTTTAGCAATAGAATAGGCGATGAGATGGGCTATTTTTTTCAGGCGAGGTTTCAGCCATTTAGTCTGTTTGTCACAGGTGATTTCCCCTAGTTCAAGTACTAAGAACTTATCTGCGCGTATCCACTTGTAGGCATAGTAATTTTCAAGATTTTTGGTAAAATTATCGACATGCCACTGGTAAGGAAAGTACGTTCTATAGAGCTTTTTCCAGCTCTGTGCAAAGTCATAAGAATCCATAGAAGCATATCCTATGGATGCCCCAGAATGACAAGGTGTATGTGCAGAGTCAAAGTGTATCGCCACTGCCACTTTTGCACGGAGTATGCCTACTTTGGCAGGTACACGTTTCACCTCAATGTCCCAAGAACGCAAGGTCTTAGCCACTTCATCTGCCACCAAGATATTCCATTTAACTTCACTATAGTGTTTGCTTACCGCACCAGTGTTACCATGTGTACGTCCTTCATGTCCTGCTTGTATGACGACATCTATTGGCTTGGTAGTACCCCAATAGAGTATAAAAGCCATAAGTAATATGATGAGTAGGGCAAAAAAAGTTGCGGGTTTGTTTTTGATGTTCATGGATGGGATTATAGCGAAATGAGGAAAAAATGATGCTGTAGGTCGGGGTGTCCTCTCCCCGACAATAATTTGAATATACTAATGTTTGTGATTTTCCGTGTAAAATTCTCTAATAGTCAAATAAAAAAATTAATTAACTTCAAATATACCTTGTTACATTTGCATTTGTAGTTTTAAGTCTTTTTTGCAGTTTCTCTTTCTCCGTCCTGTGTAGGATCATTTTTTTCAATAGTAAATGCACGCTCTTTTTTTACAATAATTTTATTTTGTATTAGAAGTTTTCTTAGCGTTTCATTTTTTACTTTTTCTTGTTTTATTCTAGTTTCTTTTTGAACTAGCTGGTCAAAATATTTTTGAGAACATGAGCGCTTTTTTAGTTCATTTATATCAATATATACATTTTTTGTTTTTTGTTTCGTAATCAATCTGTGATTAATATAATGATTAGATAATATACGTTCTATTTTTCGATTTTCATTTGAAAGTATTGAAATAATATGACTTGACTTTCTAAAATATTTCCACCATTCACGGTTGCATTCTTCTTCAGGCGTTCTTGTGTTTGTTATTTGTCTGAGTCCTTTAGATAAGCCATCAGATAACATACTTCCCATTGTCTTTGTCATATCTTCAATATCAAGTAACCCATCAACATTTAGAGGTTCTGAGTGAACAATGGTTATTGCAAAAATAATCATAAATAAATTTTTCATAATGGCTTCCTTTAAATGTTCTTTTAGTATAAATTATCTCCTCAACAACTCCGCCGCTTCCTTAGCATGATAGGTAATAATAATATCCGCCCCCGCACGTTTAAACCCAAGTAAAGTCTCCATCATCACAGCATCATAATCAATCACACCAGCTTTAGCAGCCATTTTTAACATAGAATACTCACCACTTACATTGTAAACTGCTAGAGGTAAAGTAGTGTTGTTCTTTACATCTCTTACTACATCTAGGTAAGCAAGTGCTGGTTTTACCATGAGGATGTCTGCACCTTCTGCTTCGTCTGCTACGGACTCTGCTATGGCTTCGTTACGGTTGGCTGGGTTCATTTGGTAGCTTTTTCTGTCGCCTTTTCCTGGGCTAGACTCTGCCACATCACGGAAAGGGCCGTAGTAGGCTGAGGCAAATTTGGTAGAGTAGCTCATGACTGGGAGGTTTTCAAACCCTGCAGCATCAAGTCCACCTCTGATGGCTTGTATCATACCGTCCATCATACCAGATGGGGCTATCATATCTACGCCTGCTTTGGCATGGACAACTGCTTGTTTGGCTAGGTTGTCTAGGGTGATGTCGTTATCTACAGTTTCTAGTACTGGGTCTATGACACCACAGTGACCGTGGTCTGTGTATTCACAGAAACAGAGGTCAGTTGTCACAAACATATCTGGGTGTGCTGCTTTTACTTCACGTACTGTCTGGGCGATGATACCGTGTTCACACATGGCATCAGAGCCTACAGAGTCTTTAGTGTCAGGAATACCAAAGAGGATGATAGACTTGATGCCAAGTGCTTTGAGTGTGTCACACTCTTTGACAATCTCATCGATACTCATTTGGTAGACACCCGGCATAGAGGCTACTTCGTCTTTGATGCCTGTCCCACTTCTAGCAAAAAGAGGGTAGATAAAGTCATTGACACTAAGATGTGTCTCTTGGAGGAGGTCACGAAGGACTGGGTTGATTCTTTTTCTTCTAAAACGTGCAAACATAAGGTACCTTAGTAATAGACTTCTTGCAATAAGTCTAAATAAATTTGACTCATTTTACATAAATTTTTCACGCTTAACTCTTAATTGTTCATTCATAGAGTATAATTGTACCATGAAACACATTGAAATATCACAAATCGCTACTTTACCCACCAAACATGGTACCTTTAAGATACAAGCTTTTAAAGAACATGAGAAAGAACACTTGGCTATCTTTACCGATGACTTGTCAGATACACCCATCGTTCGTGTACATTCTGAATGTTTAACGGGAGATGCCATAGGTTCCATAAAATGTGACTGTGGAGAACAGCTAGATTTTGCACTCGAGATAATAGGAAAAGAAGGTGGATTGGTCATCTACCATCGGCAAGAGGGGCGTAATATAGGTTTGTTAAACAAAGTGAATGCCTATGCTTTGCAAGATAAAGGTTTTGACACAGTAGCGGCAAATCATCAGTTAGGCTTTCGTGCAGATGAACGTACGTATGAGGTAGTAGAGTTTATTTTAAAACATTTCGGCATTAAAAAACTAAAACTTCTCACCAATAATCCTAAAAAGATAGAGAGTTTAGAACAAATAGAAATTATAGAACGTCTACCCATACAAATAGTGCCAAATCCTTATAATGAAGCCTATTTAAAGGTTAAAAAAAATCAGCTTGGGCATTTTTTGTAAGTGAAATATCTTATCACCTGTAAAGCTATTTTTAGGTAAGTAACATTTTGTTAACAAATATATAGTATAATTTAGGTGATGAGTATACTATGTATACACGAAAGAAAGGATGTAGCAAGATGATAGAAAAAATAATCATAGTAGTTTTCTTAGCTAGTACCACTCTCTATAGTAGTGTAGTTGCAGATTATCGTATGGATGAGTGTTATTGGTTAGATAATGCTGGAGGTATTATTGGGGATGTAAAAGAGAGTAATAATAGCCTCAATGGTACATCATACGGAACGGCACAAACCTATTTGGGTACAGCACTTAATACTGCACCTATATGTATGGCATCTGATTTTAATGCCACGGGAGATTTTGTTGATGTACCTAATAATGTTTTGTTAACAACTACAAATACATTTTCCATTTCTGCATGGATACGACCTAAAACATTTGCGTCAACATACGAGCTTTTGGTCTCAAAAACCAGTAACTTTGTAGATGGGTTTTCATTTTATACCTATTGGAATGGTGCTACTGGTTTTATTGTTTTTTTGATTGGTAATGGAGCTACCAGTCAGTTATCTTATGCGGTAATTAATGCAAATGTATGGTCTCATGTTGTCGCGACATATGATGGTGCAACTATTAATCTGTATTTAAACGGTGTGTTGGCTTTCTCTAATCCTTATGTTGGCGGTATCTTAAATGTCAATACGCCTTTACTTATAGGGAAAGATCCATTTAACTTTTACCAATATCATGGCGCAATGGATGAAGTAAAACTTTATAATACGACATTGACTCCTGCTGCTATTACAAGCATCTACACCAATGAACTAGCAGGTAAAAACTA
Organism: Sulfurovum sp.; assembly: GCA_027012955.1. Lineage (GTDB taxonomy): Bacteria > Campylobacterota > Campylobacteria > Campylobacterales > Sulfurovaceae > Sulfurovum. The sequence goes on along the minus strand of JALUYL010000107.1, from coordinate 8,825 downwards.
TGATGGTACCCTAAGAGTTTGCCCACTTTGTGATACAAATGTTACGGCAGGGATTTGGTCATTGGTTGGCGTTCCTGCAGATTTTAGAACCGCAGCAGTAAAAGATGTAGCTACAGTATTTGATGAGTTTCCTATAGGAAGTTACAATGTCCCTGCAAATGTGGATGGATGGGTTGTTCAAAAACGTACCTATAGTGCAACAGATAATAATAGCTCCTATACTATTCTTCCCTACACGGGTACACCTCTTGTTTTTGGAGAAGGGTATTGGCTGATTTCTAAAGTAGGTAGAGCATGGAGTGAAAATGGTTTACCTCAAGTTGATTATAATTCTACGAATATTGCGTGTGTAACACAGCCATGTGTTGAGATGAATTTAACGGTACCCAATCCAAATATTGGTAACGGGACAGGAGGAAAACGTATTAATATGCTTGGATTTGTTGGGCAAAAACCGATAAATTGGGCCGATTGTCGTATTGTTGTTACTGATGTTAATGGTACGGTAGCTTATACGCCAAGTGCAGCAGCAGCATCTGGATATATAGATAGCCAAGTTTGGCAATATAACCCTGGTTTACTTGGTTCAAATGCCAATGGATATACAACCTGTACAGACACAAGTCCAGGAGGATGTAAACTTGAACCATATAAAGGGTTTTGGCTAATATTATTTTCAAAAACAGTAGGAACAACGGTACAATTGTTGCTACCTAAAGGATAAGATATGAAAAAGCATATAATAATTTTGATGTTAAGTCTGTTTATTTGGAGTGGGTGTGATAGTACAAGTAATACAGGGGTATCGAGTAGTAGTCCTCTCCCTGGTGGTGTGTTACCTCGTAAAAGTAGTGTGGTGAATGTTCCTGCTCAAGAATGGTATATTCGTATTGTTGCAGAAGATACAACTAACAACATGAAGACAGTGTCTAGTCAATTGGGACAGTTAAGTATTGCAAATGCACAAGTACAACATTCCTTAAAGGCTCTCGCACCATTTACTACTGCTTTTATAGATGTGGTTTTTAAAAATCCTGTAGGTTTAGCTACAGGAGAGTATAGCTCAAATTTTCATACTGCAACCCCTAATGATAGTTGGGAATTTACGGTAAAATCATCTGATGCGAATGCTATAATTATTTTAAGTTGGAGAGGTCTATATGTTTTAACTCCTTATATGGATACAGAAAATAGAGCAAAGTATAAAGAGTATCTTTCTCGTACAAATCCTCTGATAAGGCATATGAAATTAGTAGATATAACAAGTGGTACAGTCACTCCAGCAGATGATAATGGTACATCGCAAGTCTATACGTTTGCTATGATAGATGGTGTTAATATTATGGGTAAAGATAGATTTGGTAATCCTATAGTGATAGGAAAGTCAAAAACATTTAGATGGGTACTGCAAGATACTCCCGTAGTAACGGCTATTGTACCCAAACAGATAAAATTTTTAAAAACATTAAGAGTGCAAGCATTACGTAAAGATGCAAAGGCAACACCGGGTAAGTTAAAAAGGAAAAGGTTAAAAAACTTTGATATGATGACTCCCCCAAATTTTGAGGTACTGGTAAAATGAAAAAGATAGACGAGATAGAAACAAAGACAAATAAAAATGTTGAAAAAAAAGAAAATGCAAGACGTACCTTTTTAAAAAAAGCAGCGTACACCGCACCCATCATTTTAACTTTGGGACAACTTCTAAAACCTACTGAAGTGTATGCACTTAGTACTCCTCCCCCCGGACCACCATCATGGGGTGGTTTTTAATGCAAGGTGTGTATACGTTTTAAATGATTGCGTTTAATAGAATTTTTCTTTTTTTAGATGAACCGTCACTAACAGATATGCCGTGTGATGTACTTAATGGCATTATTGTTTGTCAGGTAAATATCTCTACGCTTTGTGATATTTTTACACTACAAAGTCCTTGGGTTGAGATAACAGAACGTAGGGTACGTTACTATGCCAATGTAGTATTTGAAGATAGCTCTAGCGTAGATGAATGGGCACTAGAAGTAGAAGATGTTGTCACGCTTATCTGGCAAGGGAAAACAAATACCATACGTTATATAGAGGGTAAAAAATATACAGCAGAACTTTTACAGTTTTGGGTACTACATACATTTTTCCCTTTGGTGTTGGAGTTGGCAAACCTCTCCCATATTTTACATGTCTCCACAGTCGAAATAGATAAAAAACCGATACTCTTTTCGGCACTTTCAGGAGGTGGAAAATCTACCTTGTTGAACTATTTTCTAAAGCAAGGACATCGTATCTATGGTGATGATACAGTGGCTATAGAAGAGATAGATGGTAGTTATAAGGTTGTTGCTTCCTATCCTTTTCATCGACCCTATAGAAAAGCAGAAGTTTTAGGCTACCCTATTGACAATTTTGCGACAGAAGTGAAACCATTGTATAGAGTATATAGGCTTGATAAAAGTAGCGAAACTTCTAAAATAAAGATAGAAGAATTACATGGAGTAGAGAAGTTTGAAACACTGTATCAAAGCCAGTTTGTTACCTTTGAAAATCTGACAAAATCACGTTATAATTTTGCTACCAAAATGGCTCAACAGGCACAGGTTTTTAAAATCTCTGTACCTTGGGATATGGAACGACTAGAAGAAGTGTATCAAGCATTACTCATACACAATGGGATATAATACATTTATGAACAATGCAGAAAAAATAATCATCCCTTCTAGTGTGTTTGCACAGCTCGTTGACGATGAGATGGTCTTGTTAGATACAGAAAGTGAAAACTACTTCGGACTCGATGCCATAGGTACGGTAATGTGGCAACAGTTGGTAGAAAACCCTTGGCTTGATGTCTTAAAATCATACATGTTAGAGCAGTATGAAGTGGAAGAAGAGAGACTGGAAAAAGATATAAAAATTTTTGTAAAAAGATTAGTAGAACATCAACTTATTACTTTAGGATAACTGTGAATTTAACTCAATATTTAGAAAAAGAAGACATTGTATTGGACGAGGCAATCATCATAAAACTTGAAAACTTTGCCTCACTTTTACATGAATGGAACCAAATCCATAATCTGACGGGCGCTAAAACGGTAGATGCTATTTATGTAAATATCATAGATTCTCTTTTCCCTTTGACTTTTATAGAAAAACCACAAAGTGTACTAGATGTTGGTACAGGTGCAGGTTTCCCTGGTCTGGTGCTTGCTATAGCCTTGCCTCTGACCGAAGTAGTTTTGGCAGAACCACTTAAAAAACGTGTTTCCTTTTTAAAATACGCTGCTATAGACCTAGAACTTCCAAATGTCAAAGTAGAAGCACAAAGGGTAGAGAATGTAGTGCATGATGCCTTTGCTCTTATCACGTCAAGAGCAGTTACAAATACTAAACTTCTTTTAGATTTAACAGAACAGATAAGTGATGCAAAAACAAAATACCTTTTCTATAAAGGCTCTCGTGTTTTTGATGAGATAGAAGATGTACAACATCAGTTAGATTATGATATAGTACAGAAAAACCAACGAAATTACTTATATATAAAGAGTTAAAGAATGATTTTTAAATTACTTATTTTTGCTATTATAGGTGTGATGATTTACAAGTTCTTTGGGGGTAAACTTCCAAAAGTAGGTAAAACGCCACACGAAAAAAAGCTAGATGATGATACACTTGTAGAATGTAAAACCTGTAACACCTATGTAACCGTAAAAGAGAGCATTATTGTGAGTGGTGAATACTACTGCTCCAAAGAGTGCACACCCTAATTTGTAAAGGATTATTATGATAATTGTTGGACACCCATGGATAAAAAATAGCCGCTTTTGTAAAGTGTTTTCTATAGAAGATATAAAAAATAGTCAAGCAAAAGACATCGTACTACTCGAACCTTTAGTAGACTCTCATAGTTATGCAGCACATTGTCAAGCCAATAACATCGCATTTGCTGTTGTTGCCAATACTCTTGATGATGCACTTTTTGCCAACGCTTTAGGTGCAAAGTATATCATCTGTGAAGAAGATGATGCTTTAATGATACAACCCATAGCCCAAGAGTATCTTTTTGATACCCGTATTTTAGTACTTATCCATAGTGAAAAAGAGATAAGTAAAATCGCTCGTGGTGGTGTAGATGGTGTGATTTTTTCAGAGGCAATCTGCTAAGTCATATGTTGCAAGATATTTTACGTTATAAACTCACCTATACACTCATAGCACTCAATGTGCTGGTGTATCTTTTCTCGGCCTTTTTCAGCCATAGTATTGTCGATATGAACATGGAAACTTTAGTACATATGGGTGCCTTGTTTGGTCCTTATGCTGTACAAAAGGGTGAGTGGTGGAGACTCTTTACTGCAATGTTCTTACATGGTGGCATGACGCATATACTTATGAATATGTTTTCACTTTATCTTGTTGGACGTGCGGCTGAGATGTATTTTGATGTAAAATCTTATTTGAGTATTTACCTTTTTTCTGGACTTATCGGAGGATTGGCTTCATTAAGCATGCACCCTGAGAGTGTGGGTGTGGGGGCATCGGGTGCTATATTTGGTGTTTTTGGTGCTTTAGCAGGGTTTTTCTTAGCACATAGAGATAAAATAGGTACACACTTTAAATCTTTCATGAAAGATTTTGCCATCATTATAGGTATCAACTTAGTGATAGGGTTTTCCATTCCTGCTGTAGATGTTTCCGCACATGTGGGTGGTTTGTTTGTGGGAATGTTAGGTGGGTTTTTAATCTCAAAAAATCCAAAGTTTTGTCTACTCTACAGTTCGGTAATGTTACTTGTAATGGTAGCATGGATGCCATATCTCTCCAGTCAATATACACAAGTACTTTTTTAGACTTTATTTACCTGCCTTTCTTTGGGCATTTTTTATTTTTGGTTGTACTGTGAAAGTTTCATTTTCTAGTCATACACGTATTGAAGCACTTTCTCATCTTCTATACACCTTAGATACCTCTATACCAAAAGAAGAAGCTTTACAACTTTCAAAAGATATCTTTGAAAAACAGAAGCACTTACAAAAGAGTTTGAAATTCTGGAAAGCTGTATTTTTCAAAGGTAAAAGATGACCATAAGTATCATTTGAAACACCGACCTAAAAGAGAGTATTAAAAAGGCAAATAAATCTTGTCGATAAGCTCTTCATGCTCACTTTTTGCATCGGAGTCAATGGTGATGCCCCCACCACTTTTGTAGTAAAGTTTCTCATTTTCTTTTTCTATAAAGCGTATCATCACCCCTGAACGAAGTGATGCTCCATCAAAGACACCAAAGATACCTGTGTAGAAGTCACGTTCAAAGTTTTCAACTTCGTTTATGATGCGTACAGTACTTTTTTTAGGTGTACCGGTGATAGAACCAGCAGGTAGAAGCTGAGAAAGTAGTGACCCTATAGTGTCTTGCCAGTCATCTGGGAGTTTTGCTGTGATTTTGGAACTGACTTGAAGCAACTCTTTTTTACCTGCTTTTATCTTCTCAACAAAGCGAAACTTCTTCACCTTTACCCCTGAGCCTATGATGCCTAAGTCATTACGCATCAAGTCTACTATCATTACATGTTCTGCCATCTCTTTTTCATTGTTTAAGATACGCTCTTTTGCGTTGAGAAGGTTGGCATCAATGGTGCCTTTCATAGGGTAGGTTGCTATGGTGTCACCCTCCATCTCTACAAAACGTTCTGGTGAAAAACAGATGAATTCATCTTTATAATAGAGTTTAAATTTAGCCCTTGCATAGGTAAATATCTCTTTCATAGAGTAGTTCGTTTCTATAGGTGTTTTAAAGGTGAGGTTGAGTAGATAGGTGTTGCCTGAGCGTATCTCTTCTATGACTTTTTCTAAAGCTTTTTGATAGACAGAAAATGCAACAGGATACTTGGAAAAGGTAAAAGGTTTTTCTCTTTTTTGAACAGGGTAGTTACGCCATGACTCTAGTTTATAGTAGATGTCATTGTCAAGTGAATCAAGTGCTTGAGCGAATATTTTGTTTTGCTCATATGAGACGATGAAGAGAAAAGGGGTACGCGACCTGCCAAGTGTGTTAATCTGGTTAAACCCTTCCTCTTTTTCGTACCACATATTATGCGTCTAAAAGTAAAAGCTTGAGTATCGCCATTCTCATAAAGACACCATTTTTTACTTGGGTTAAGACTTTACAACGAGGGTCTTCAAGCATTTCATCTGAGATGTCTATGTTTCTCATCACCGGCCCTGGATGAAGTACTAAAATGTCTCTGTCCCTCATACGCTCTGAGGTTATGCAGTACTGTTTTGCGTAGTCATCGTAGTCTTCAAAAAGCTCTGTCTCATGGCGTTCGAGTTGGGCACGCAGACTCATAATGACATCTACTTTGTCCATCACGTCTTTGAGATTTTTGTACTGAGGCAATGTACTCTCTGGCATAAACTGTTCAGGTGCTACAAGTAAGACATTCATACCCATACGTGTCATAAGGCGTATGCCAGAACTTGCCACACGTGAACTTACGATGTCGCCTACTATGGCGATGGTTTTACCTTTGACATTACCACCAAAGTGCTCTACCATCGTAAAGAGGTCAAGCAATGCTTGGGTAGGGTGTGCGTAGTTTCCTGCTCCAGCGTTAATGACAGGCGTAGTCTGCATGTCTGCTAGAAGTTGTGGTGTTCCATTTTCAGAGTGACGGATGATGACACCATCGGGCTCCATAGCACAAAGGTTTGCAAAGGTGTCTTCTAAACTCTCCCCTTTTTTTGCAGAAGATCTACTAGGGTCAAGATGCACCACTGAAGCACCCAAACGTTTTGCTGCTACTTCAAAAGAACTACGTGTTCTTGTACTTGCCTCAAAGAAAAGTGTAATGAGCAGTTTGTCATGAAGAAGTTGGGGAGGGCGCTGTGCTTTAAAGCATGCCGCATCATGCAAGAGTTGTGCTATCTGGCTGTCAGAAAAGTTATTGGTATCTACGAGATGTTGCATGGGTATCCTTGGAGAATAATTATGTGATTATAGCTAATCAATGGTAAAATGTTTTACGAAAAGGAAAACTCTATGAAAATTGTCAAAAAATAACATATTTATATTTTAAGAAACAAAAAGATACAATATTGTTGTCTATAGTATACAAAAGGATGCATAATGTTGGAAACTCTCTTTAGAAAACAAGCATATATCTATAAAAAAATAGAAAATATATCATATCAAAGATATTTTTTTAATGTGGTGGATTTTGATGAGAGGCTTATAGGTCTCATCGGGGCAAGGGGGATTGGTAAAACGACCTTTTTACTTCAGTACCTTAAATCTTTAGATATTGATGAGGAGAAAAAACTATATTTTAGTGTGGACAGTATTAGTACGAGTAACATGAAACTTTTTGAGATAGCAGAAGACTTTTATAATATCGGCGGGAAAGTGTTGGTCATCGATGAGATACACAAATACAAAGATTTTGAGATAGCCCTCAAGGAGATTTACGACTTTTTAGACCTCAAAGTCATTTTTAGTGGAAGTAGCGCTATTGTTTTGGAACATAAAAAAGCAGATTTGAGTCGTAGGGCAATGATATATAGACTTAAAGGGCTTAGTTTCAGAGAGTTTCTAGCCTTTAAACTTGGTAAAGAGTTCCCTGCTTATTCACTCAAAGATATTTTAGATAATCATATCAGTATAGCCAAAGATATAGCACAAAATATCAAGCCTCTTGAACATTTTAAGGAGTATTTGAGTGTTGGGTATTACCCATTTTATTTTGAAACCAAACAAAACTATTGCATAAAGCTTGAAGAGACTATCAATACAGTGATAGAGAGTGATTTGCCTATCATTTTTAACATAGAACCCTCAAATATATACAAACTTAAACAGCTTACAGCCTATATTTGTGCGTCGAAACCTTATGAGTTAAACCTCACATCATTGGCACAGAAGATAGGTATCAACAGAAAAACACTCTATCAATATATACATTACCTTACCTTGGGAAATATTTTTAGTAGGCTTGAGGCAAAAGGTAAAGGTGATACTGTCTTTTCAAAACCAGCAAAGCTCTATTTGAACAATCCAAATTTAAACAATTGCTATTGTCAAGAGAGTGAAATCGGCACTATAAGAGAGGCATATCTTCTCAATATGCTCACTGTCCAGCATAAACTAAGTTACCCAAAAAAAGGCGACTTTATGGTTGATGAACAATACATTTTCGAGATAGGTGGAAAAGACAAAGGCTTTAAGCAGATAAAAGATATGAAAAATTCTTATGTGGTGGCAGATGGCATTGAAATGGGATTTAAAAATAAAATACCGTTGTGGTTGTTTGGTTTTTTATATTAAAATTGGAGAATGATTATACAATAATTGTGAATCAATGGTAAAATGTTTTACGAAAAGGTGAACTCTATGAAAATTATCAAATTATTTTTAGTTCTTTGTTTGGGAGTGTGGGCAGATTTTAAATTAGATATTCCAAATAATATTAACGAAGCCGAACTTGAAAATATTGTAAAGAATGGATGGAGTGACACGAATAAGACTTTGAATAATTTGATTGTTTCTACGGCTGAAAGAGTTATGCCTGAGATTTTGGAGAAGATTGAAACACCTTTTAAAAAAGAAATAAGCACAAAAAAAAATAGATTTCCTATACCTAAAATCCATTTACGAAGAGAAGACTATTGGTTTATTCTTGCATATACGAAATATTTGGAGTTTAATCAAAATATAGACAAATCATTAAAGTTAGAGCCACTTGCAGATTCCCAAAGACAACCCACAATTTAAGCTAAATTGAATTTCAAAAAAGCCCTTAAACCCTCATAAATGTTATAATTATCTACCAAAAAAAAAC
>JALUYL010000106.1 GCA_027012955.1 Sulfurovum sp. | reverse complement strand
TGAAAAAATGGTATTTCTTACTCAGGGTAGTAACTTTGCATAGAAACACCACCTGCCTCTCGTCTATTGATTCAGAGTTAGTGATTTTTTAGGATGTGGAAAATTCTATTTCGTGATTTGGGAAATACGAATTTAAAATTACCTTAAAAAATAAATAGGACTAAATTGGTCTATTTTGTAACCTTTGTACGATATGGTCTGCAACTCTTAGAGCATTGGCATAAATAGTCCATGTGTATGCCACAGAACCACCTGTAGGCATAAAACTTGCATCTGCTACAAAGAGGTTGTCTACATCATGTGCTTGGCAGTATTTGTTAAGTACAGAGGTTTTAGGGTCATTACCAAAGCGACATCCCCCTGCAACAAGGTTTTGTGGAGGGGCAGAAGACACAGAAGAGTAAATGTTTTCAGCGCCCATCTCTTCAAGTATCTTTTCACATTTCTCAGCGATATACTCTCCTACTTTTACATCTTGAGGATGGCCTTCTAGACGTAACTTACCTACGGGCATGCCATATTTGTCTTTATGTGTAGGATCAAGAGATACGAAACAGTCATCATTGGGGAGCCAATCGTTAAAGATTTCAAATCTGATACTTTTTTGTTCGTTCATGCGTTTTAGCACACGTTCTCCAAGTTCAGTACCCCAAACAAGCTGCCCATCTTTATAGTTATTTTTTCGTGCACGGGTGATGATATTTTGGTGTTCAAACATAAATTCAACAGAACCACCTTTAAACTTACCATCCCACCAATGGTCTATAAAATACCAGTCAAGTACAGAACGGTTGACAAAAAGACCTGTTGTCATAAGGTCTTCAAACTTTATCTCTTTGAGACTCTCTTTGCGTAACTCTCCCTGTCCTGAACCGCCTCCAGAAAAGATAAGGTTTTTTCCAAGTTCCCCTGAGCTATTTGCCAAGCCATCGGGGTGATGCTTGTTTGCAGAGTTTAAGAGTAGACGTGCACTCTCATGTGCTTGGGCAGCGACAACAAACATCTTGCCTTCTATGCGTTTTTCTTTTCCTGTGATGGTGTCTACTACCACAGCATACTCCACATTGTCTTTGTCACTCTCTAACTGTTTTACATAGGTATTTGTCAATAGTGTCAAGTTACCTGTTGCCAGTGCTGGTTTAAGTAGTGCCTCTCTTGAAGAACTTTTAGCCCCAGAACTACAGCCATAAGAACCACAGAAGTTTGAGTAGTAGCACGCGTTACGGTCGCCTTTATCGCGTGACAATACTGCACGTGGCGTGACCAAAGACTTGACACCAAGTTCTTGACAGCTTTTGTCAAGTAACTTCACCACTGCATTTTCTTTCGTAGGAGGTTGCGTAAAGTTTGGGGTGCTTCGTTTGGGTTCATATTTGTGAGGTTCATAGTGTCCTGATATACCTACTAACTCTTCTGCCAAGGCGTAATAAGGTTCTAACTCGTCATAACTTATAGGCCAGTCTACGACATTGGCACCTTTGATAGCACCATATTTACTTTTCAGTCTAAAGTCATCTGGGTGTAACCGGTGTAACATTCCTGACATAAAGTTAGAAGATCCACCTACTATATTTCCATTCCAAAAGCTCCACCCTGACTCATAGGTAGGCGTTGCAACCCATTTACCTTCTACTTTTTCTTCAATGGTATGATACTCATCAAAGAGATTGGGGGTCACCAAATCACGCCTACAATACGCCAATTCATCTTTAGTGAATTCTTCTCTTTTCATAAGACGTCCTTTTTCAAGGACAGCTACTTTATAGCCTGCTTTACATAACGTATATGCTACCGCACCACCACTTGCACCTGAACCTATAATCACAACATCATACATACTTAAACTCCCAAATATTTCGTTGTAGGTCTTGGGTAGCCACCGTATGCATTAAGGGCTTTCCATCCTGCTTCATTTTTATTGGCACCATATATGGGTGCTGAAAACAGCCCCTCCATCGTTAATGTCATGATACGCTCCAACCATGAGCTTCCATAATTTGTTGCTTCATACGCACGTAATGCCTTTTCTTTTTCTAACTGTGTCATCGTTACAAATCGACCTTTTTCTCTACTAAGTAATTCTTCTGCCCCTTCTAAGACAAAGGCTCTTATATCTCTATCATAACTCTTGTGTGTAATCGTTTCAAACAAGAACGTGTTGACCTGCATTGATTTTGCAGAGGGGAGCTTACTGCCTTCTGGAAACATATGCATTTGCACTGCAAAGATGGTTGCTTCTACTTTTTTAAATGATTGGTCAAAGGTACTGACCTCTTCTGCCTTTAGGTAAGGGGAAAGTCCCAACAATGAACCCAATATTAAAAATGATCGTCGTTTTATTTTCATACTACTATGCCTTATATATAATGAGTGTATCATAGTCTCTCTTTGTGTAGTGTAAGTGCAAACTTTTTACACTTAGTGGGAGGCTAGTACACATTCTTTACACATACTAAACATTATACTCACACTGTTAAAACATAAAATATTAGGAGACTAAAATGAAAAAAGTAATATTCGCTTCTCTCATGGGACTAGCATTGGTAGCATTCACAGGATGTACAACAGGAAATGATGCTGAGGCAGCTAAATGCCAATCAGGAAAATGTGATGGTGCTAAAAAATGTCAAGCATCTGGAAAATGTGGCGATGCAAAAAAAGCACCAGCAAAATGCGATGGTGCTAAAAAATGCGACGCAGGTAAATGTGGTAAATAACCCTTATACTTCCACAAAAACTCTATAGACTTTCTATAGAGTTTTCTCTCTTCTCTTACTTTACACTCCTATATCATCCTTAATAACCTTGCTAAATCATCTATTATAGAACACGTATTATCAAACTACTATCACTACTTTTTTCTCTACACACACACTACACGTCCTACACACTATACTTACACTGTTACAACAACATATCGTATAAAGGATTTAAGATGATTAAGACCATCCATCAAACAGCAAAAAATATTCTCAGTAATGGGCAGAGTGTTTCACTTTTTCTAGCTAGGATAGCAGTGGCCTATGGCTTTTATGAACCAGCCATGATGAAATGGGCAGACATAAATGCCATAGCTGAATGGTTTGGATCTATGGGCATGCCATTTCCAACACTCAATGCCTATATGGCAGCGACCACAGAAATAACGGGTGTAGTGCTCTTAACATTAGGTCTATTTACTAGACTCATTTCCATTCCTCTTATTGTAGTGATGATTGTGGCTATAGTCACAGTGCATTTACCACATGGTTTTTCAGCTGGTGACAATGGTTTTGAAATTCCGCTATACTATATGTTGTTTTTAGCCCTCTTTGCTTCTCTTGGAGCCGGAAAACTTAGCTTAGATTACCTCTTATTTGGTGAAGAGCAATAAAATATTATCAATAAAGATAAAAGGAAATATTATGAAAAAATTATTAGTACTACTAGGGGCAATCGCACTTACATTTACACTAGCAACAGCAGAAGGAAAATGTAGTGGAGACAAGTGCAACGGCGCTAAAACTGAAAAGAAATGTGATAGTGGCAAATGTGACTCTGGCAAAAAAGCACCTGCTCAAAAGTGTGAAACTGGAAAATGTGCAGGAGCACCAAAAAAAGCACCTGCAAAAGGTAAATGTGGTCAAGGTAAATGTGGATAATCTACCCACACACCTTCAACTTTTAATGTCTAACTCTAAAGGGTTAGGCGTTTTACCTCCCTTTCATTAATCATTGTATAATCTATCTATACTTCACAAAGGATAGATATGAAACACTTACTCATAACACTTATAATACTCCTCTCATTTTCTGGCTGTCAAGATAAAGCAAAAGATGCTCAAGCGCAAGCACAACATGATGCTCAAGTAGCCGCAAAAGCAAAGGCTGAACTCCTTGCTGAGCAAGAAGCCCAAAAGCAAAAAGCCAAACAAAAAAATGCAAAACTCTCACAGATGGGTATAGACATGAACAAAGGTGTCATTACTGTCGATACCAATAAAACTCAAGCCTATCTAGATCAATTTAGTCAAAAAATGCAATCTCAAATGAAACAAATCTCTGAAGATTTACAAAAAGGAATTATAGAAACAAAAGAAGCAGGGATTAGTATCAACAAAGAGCATATCAATATTGATTTGAACAAAACAAAAAATCTTTTAGAAATATGGGGTAAAAAAATCCAAGCTTTTGCTGAAGAACTTGATGACATGAGTCAACAAACAGAAACGAATACAACTAAAGGAAACTAATGCAACAAATAGATATGAACTCAGCCGAATTTCAAGCTGAAATGGAAAAAACTTCAAAATTTGTAGATAAGGTTTATGACCAATTTGGATGGGTAGCCAATCCGAATGAAGAGGTAAACGAAGGTGTTACCATGGGTCTTGCCAGAAATAAACTCATTTATGGTAAACGTTTCTGTCCCTGTTTTATGGTGATAGGAGAGACAAAGGAAGAACAAAAAGCAGCAGACAACCGTATCTGTCCTTGTAAACCTGCTATAGAAAAAGAGATACCCGAAGATGGGCTCTGTCACTGTGGTATCTTCTGTACTCCAGAGTACGCAACAGCTCAAGCACAACACGATGAGATAGAAGAAGTAGTACATGCACACTCTAAAGGGCTTAGCAAAGAACAGGCTGAAACTCTTCTTCAACAAGAGCAACTCGATGGCGATGAACTTGAAGCTCTCATAGAAGCCCGTAAACTTGACATGGTACACTTTACACTGGTGGATACCAGAGAATTTATGGAATTCCAAATGGGGCACATTGTAGGTACAGACACCCTTGTGCCTACCTCACAGTTCTACGCCAAAGTAGAAGAAGAACTCGCAGGTAAAAAATCAGAAAATATCATAGTCTACTGTCACTCGGGAAGTAGAAGTTATCAAGTACAACATACCATGAAAGGTATGGGTTTTGAAAATGTCTGTAATTTACGTCCAGGAATTATTGGCTATGCTGGAGAAGTTCAGAAAGGTTAGTGATGCACCCGATAATTAGATTTACAACTGATATTTTTGATATCAAAGAAGAGGATAAAAATCCTATAAATCCAATTTATGGACAATCATTGCTCTTATGGTTACAACAAAAAATTGCTGTATCATATAAAATGAGTGCCCCTGATTATGAAGATTGGGGATGGTACGCTGATATGATTTATCATGGAGCCACTTGCAGATTCCCAAAGACAACCCACAATTTAAGCTAAATTGAATTTCAAAAAAGCCCTTAAACCCTCATAAATGTTATAATTATCTACCAAAAAAAAACAACACTACAAGAACAAACA
>JALUYL010000105.1 GCA_027012955.1 Sulfurovum sp. | reverse complement strand
TTGCTACTTCTCACGTTGAGTACGAAACTGATTCAAGACACTACGCTCACGTAGACTGTCCAGGTCACGCGGATTACGTTAAAAACATGATTACTGGTGCTGCTCAAATGGACGGTGCTATTCTTGTTATTGCTTCAACTGATGGACCAATGGCACAAACTAGAGAGCACATCCTTCTTTCTAAACAAGTAGGTGTACCATACATCGTAATTTTCTTAAACAAAGAAGATCAACTTGATGATGAAGATAAAGAAGAGATGTTAGAACTTGTAGAAATGGAAGTCAGAGAACTTCTTTCTGAGTACGATTTCCCAGGTGACGATACACCAATCGTAGCTGGTTCTGCATTCCAAGCGCTTGAAGAAGCAAAAGCTGGAACAGCTGGTGAGTGGTCAGAAAAAATATATAAACTTATGGATGAAGTTGATGCTTACATTCCTGAGCCAGTAAGAGAAACTGAAAAAGATTTCCTTATGGCAATCGAAGATATCTTTACTATCCAAGGTCGTGGTACAGTTGTAACTGGTAAAGTTGATCAAGGTAAAGTATGTATTGGTGACGAAGTTGAAATCGTTGGTCTTAAAGATACTCAAAAAACAACAGTAACTGGTGTTGAGATGTTCCGTAAAGAAATGGATTGTGGTCTTGCTGGAGATAACTGTGGTGTTCTTATCCGTGGTATCGACAAAGAAGCAGTTCAAAGAGGTATGGTTCTTTGTAAACCAGGGTCAATTAACCCACATACTAAATTTGAAGCTGAAATCTATGTACTTACTAAAGAAGAGGGTGGTAGACACACTCCATTCTTTAACAACTACAGACCACAGTTTTATGTACGTACAACAGACGTAACTGGTTCAGTTCAACTTCAAGAAGGTACTGAAATGGTTATGCCAGGTGATAATGTTAAAGTTAACGTTGAACTTATCGCTCCTGTTGCAATGGATCAAGGTACTAAATTTGCTATCCGTGAAGGTGGTAGAACAGTTGGTGCTGGTGTTGTTTCTAAGATTATTGCTTAAGAAAAACCCTTGTAAGAAGGTTTGCCTTCTTGCAAATTTATCATAGGAGATAACAATGAGAGAAACAGTTCACTTAGGATGTGAGAAATGTACAAGACGTAATTATCACACAACTAAAAATAAAAAAACAACAACAGAGAAACTCGCTCTTAAAAAGTATTGTAAATGGTGTAAAGGCCACACAATACATAAAGAGATGAAACTCTAATAGTAATACTTTTTTAATACCAAAACCTTTGGGTTTGGGTATTAATTTAGGCCAATAGCTCAGTTGGTAGAGCACTGGTCTCCAAAACCAGGTGCCGTGGGTTCGAGTCCCTCTTGGCCTGCCACAAAAAAAGGTAACAAATATGGGAAAAATTTCAACATTTATTGCAAACGCGAGAGCGGAGATACATAAAGTTATATTTCCAACAAAAGTACAAGTAAGACAAGCATTTTTAGCAGTAGTTCTAGTAGTTACTGTAATATCAATATTTTTAGCATTGGTTGACCTTTTAATGTCATCAATAGTATCATCAGTTTTATAGGATAAACAATGGCTTTTCAATGGTATGCAATTCAAACATATTCAGGTTCTGAACAATCAGTAAAAAGAGCAATTGAACAACTGATCCAAGATCACGGTATCGAAGATAAAGTTGAACGTATAGTTGTACCTACTGAAGAAGTGATTGAAGTTAAAAATGGCGAGAAAAAAATTACTGAACGTACACTCTATTCAGGGTATGCTTTCGCACATATAGATCTGGATACTGATCTTTGGCATAAGATTCAATCTTTGCCAAGAGTATCTAGATTTATCGGTGAACAAAAGACACCTACTGCATTGGCAGCATCAGATGTCAAAAATATCTTAGACAAAATGGAGAACAAATCTGCTCCACGTCCTAAGGTTGACTTTGAAACAGGCGAAATGGTACGTATTGTTGACGGACCATTTTCTAACTTTACAGGTATGGTGGAAGAGTATGATCTTAACCATGGTACATTGAGGTTAAATGTTTCCATCTTTGGTAGAAACACACCGGTTGAGATTCTTTACACGCAAGTAGAGAAGATTATTTAAAGGGACGCTTTTTGAGCAAAGCCCAAAAAACTACGCTGTCGCTTAGACTACTTCAGCAGTAGGCTCATACGATTTATCGTATATGTCTAGTCTTTATATCTTGGGACTTTAAATAAAAAGATAAAATGACCAATTAATCTCAAAGGAAGAACAGATGGCAAAAAAAATAACTGAAAAGTTTAAAATGATGATCCCAGCTGGTGCTGCGAATCCATCACCACCAGTAGGTCCAGCACTTGGACAACGTGGTGTAAACATTATGGAATTTTGTAAAGCGTTTAACGAAAAAACAAAAGATAAAATGGGTTTCAAAATCCCAGTTGTAGTGACAGTATATGCAGATAGAAGTTTCACATTTGAAACAAAACAACCACCTGCATCTGACCTTATTTTAAAGGCTGCTGGACTTAAAAAAGGTACTGATAATCCAATTCTTAACAAAGTTGGTTCTATCACGAAAGCAAAACTTGACGAAATTATCGATCAAAAAATTGCTGACCTTAACACAAATGACAAAGAAATGGCGGCAAATATTATCGCTGGTTCTTGTAGATCAATGGGTGTTGAAATAGTAGACTAATAAAGTCTAGAGGGTATAAATCTTTAACCACATGATTTAAAAAATGTGGGAGCATATAAGCGGAGTAATAAAATGGCAAAAAAAGTAAGTAAAAGAAGAGAAGCACTACTTAAAATAGTAGATGTTACTAAAGAGTATGGTGTTGATGAAGCAATGAAAACACTTAAAGAACTTAAGTCTGCAAAATTTGACGAAACAGTTGAAATTGCACTTAACCTTAATGTTGACCCAAGACATGCAGATCAGATGGTTAGAGGATCAGTTGTTCTTCCTAATGGAACTGGTAAAAAAGTAAGAGTTGCAGTATTTGCTAAAGATGCAAAAGCTGATGAAGCTAAAGCAGCAGGTGCAGACCTTGTTGGTGCAGCAGATCTTATAGAAGATATTCAAGCAGGTAAAATTGATTTTGATATCGTAATCTCTACACCTGATATGATGGGTGTTCTTGGTAAAGTTGCAAGAATCCTTGGACCAAAAGGTCTTATGCCTAACCCTAAGACTGGTACAGTGACTATGGATGTTGCCAAAGCAGTTGAAAACGCTAAGGGTGGGCAAGTGAACTTTAGAGTTGATAAAAAAGGTAACATTCACGCAGGGATTGGTAAAATTTCATTCTCTGAAGATGCTATCAAAGAAAACTTTATCACACTTATGGAAACTGTTAACAGAGCTAAACCAGCTTCTGCAAAAGGTAGATTTATCACTAATGGTGCGATTTCACTCACAATGAGTCCTGCAATAACACTTGATACTACTGAATTAATGGATATCAAATAACATAAAGAGACTTCGGTCTCTTTGTTATTTTCAAAGAAGAACTTACTTAGTTTTTCTTTGAGAGTAATTTTACTACTCATAGAACCATTGGGTTCATATCTTAGATTTAAGATAAAAGGGGCGAAAGCTTAATTAGTTTACTTGAAAGAGTAATCGTGCAGGAATTGTTAATGACATCTTGTACCCTTTTAGAGATCGGAAGGAGAAATATATGACTAGAACTAGAAAAGAAGAGTTAGTTGCAGAGATGACAGAAGCATTTAAAGGCGCTGGTGCCATTATCGTTTGTGATTACAAAGGTATGACAGTTGAAAATCTTGAAATTGTAAGAAATCTTGCAAAAGATGAAGATACAAATGTACAAGTTGTGAAAAATAAATTGGCACGCATTGCATTGAAAAATGCTGGGTGTGAAGATATCGAATTTACAGACACAAACTTAGTAATCTGGGGTGATGCGCAAGTAACACCTTGTAAGATTGCAGATAAAGCTGCAACTGATTTTACAGATAGTTTTTCAATCAAAACTGGATTAATCCAGGGTGAAGTTGCTAGTATGGAAACCATTAATGCAATGGCTAAACTTCCTACTAGAGATGTACTTATCGGTATGCTCCTCAATGTATGGAATGCACCAGTGCAAAACTTCACAATTGGTATGGATGCACTTTCTAAAAAATTAGAAGAAGAAAACTAGATAGGACGCATTGAGAGCAAAGCTCGCAATACTACGTTGTCACTGTGACATCTTAAGCAGATGGCTCATACGACTAGTCGTATTTTGTTAGGTGGAGCAATTTAGCTCTTTTTTTAATCGAAAACGCATAGCGTTTTAATGAATGTTATTTTAAGGAATATATTATGGCAACAACTAAAGAAGATGTATTAGAGTTTATCTCAAACATGTCAGTACTTGAGCTTTCTGAGCTTGTAAAAGAATTTGAAGAAAAATTTGGCGTATCTGCACAAGCTACTGTAGTAGCTGGTGGACCTGCAGCTGGTGGCGAAGCAGAAGAAGCACAAACTGAGTTTGATGTTGTTCTTACTGAAGCTGGTGAAAAGAAAATCAATGCGATTAAAGTAGTAAGAGCTATCACAGGTCTTGGACTTAAAGAAGCTAAAGCGGCTGTTGAAGAAGTACCATCTGTACTTAAAGAAGCAGTATCTAAAGAAGAAGCGGAAGAATTCAAAAAACAAATTGAAGAAGCTGGCGCTAAATGTGAGCTTAAATAAGTCCTACTATTTTAGGACGTTTTCTGGGCATAAGCCCAGCAAAACTACGTTGTCACTATGACAACTTCAGCAGTTGGCTCATGCGACTTGTCGCATTTGAGTTAACTCTTAGATATAGTTAAAAGCTATTCGGAGACATTTCATACCCTCCTCTAATAGTTTCTTTGTGTATCTAGATAGTTCTTCTCTTATGGATGAGACTACTTAACGATATTAATTAGCTAATTATAATAACCACTAACACCACTACAAGGACAAACATGTTAAATTCTTTGCATTCTGGTAACAGACTTCGTGTTGATTTTTCAAAGACACCAAGAGAAATTGAAATTCCAAATCTACTCCAACTTCAACAAAAAAGTTATGAAAACTTTTTAATGTTAGGCGAAAAAGATAGAAAAAACTCTACTTTAGAGAGAGTATTTAGATCTGCATTCCCTATCCATGATCAACAAAATAGAGTCACACTTTCGTACAAAAACTCTGAAATTGTTAAACCTAAATATACTGTACGTGAATGTATGGAAAGAGGATTAACCTATTCAGTCTCTTTGAAAATGAATATTTCTCTTACTATTTGGAATAGAGATGAAAAAACAGGTGAAAAGCTAGATCCAAAAGAGATAAAAGAACAAGCAGTATTTGTTCGTGACATTCCTTTGATGACAGAGAGAACATCTTTCGTTGTTAATGGTGTTGAGAGAGTTATCGTAAACCAATTACATAGATCTCCAGGTGTTATCTTTAAAGAAACAGAAGGAACAACAGTTGGTGCAGGTATGCTTTATTCTGCACAAATTATCCCTGATCGTGGTTCTTGGTTGTATTTTGAGTATGATTCAAAAGATATCCTTTATGCACGTATTAACAAAAGAAGAAAAATACCAGTGACTATTCTTTTTAGAGCATTAGATTACTCTAAAGATGATATTGTAAAACTTTTTTATACAACAAAAGAGATCACAATTAAAGACAACAGATTTTTAACAAAATTTGATGCCAATGATTTTGCTGGTAGATCAGAGTATGACGTAAAAGATATCGACGGTAAAACAGTGGTAAATGCCGGAAAAAGATTGACAAAGAAAAAAGCACAAAAACTTGTGGAAGAGGGTCTAGAGTGGATTGAGTATCCTCTTGATGTACTTATGGAAAGACACTTAGCAACAGCAGTGATTGACCAAGAGAGTGGTGAGGTATTGTATGATGTAGTCGCACCACTTGACGAAGCAAAACTTAAAAAGATGATTGAACAAGGTATCGATACTATCGAAATTATCGACGATCTTGCAGAAGGCGCAGATAAATCAATTATCAATGCATTTATTGCAGATACTGAATCACTAAGACTGTTAAAGCAAACAGAAGAGATAGATGATGAAAATATATTGTCAGCAATTCGTATTTACAAAGTAATGAGACCAGGAGAGCCAGTGACTCCTGATGCTGCTAAGGCATTCTTAAAGCAACTGTTCTTTGATTCAGAAAGATATGACTTAACAAAAGTGGGTCGTATGAAAATGAACCACAAGTTAGGTCTTGATATCCCTGAGTATGCTACAATATTGACTTCTGAAGATCTTATCAATGTTGTAAAGTATCTTATAAAAGTTAAGAATGGTAAAGGTCATATTGATGACCGTGACCACTTAGGAAATAGACGTATTAGAGCTATTGGTGAGCTTCTTGGTAATGAGTTGCACAAGGGTCTTATTAAGATGCAAAAAGCGATTCGTGACAAGATGACCACTGTTTCTGGTACCATTGATGAGCTTATGCCACATGACTTAGTAAACTCTAAGATGATTACCAATACTATCTTAGAATTTTTCTCAAGTGGACAACTTTCTCAGTTTATGGATCAGACAAACCCTCTGTCCGAAGTCACACATAAAAGAAGACTTTCTGCACTAGGTGAAGGTGGTCTTGTTAAAGAGAGAGCTGGATTTGAAGTAAGGGACGTACACCCAACACACTATGGTCGTATTTGTCCGATTGAGACGCCAGAGGGACAAAATATTGGTCTTATCAATACACTTGCTACATACTCTAAAGTAAATGAGCATGGGTTTATTGAAGCACCATATAAAGTGGTAAAAGATTGTCAGGTAATGGATAAAATCGTTTATATCACAGCAACACAGGAAGAAGACAAGTGTATTGCACCTGCTTCTACTGTATTGAGTGAAGATGGACGTATCGTTGAAGACCTTATTGAGACTAGACTCAATGGTAACATCGAATTGAATGATGCAAAACGTGTTGACTTGATAGATATTTCACCATTGATGATTTCTGGATCTGCTGCGGCATTGATTCCATTCTTGGAGCATGATGATGCGAACCGTGCACTAATGGGGTCAAACATGCAACGTCAAGCTGTGCCTCTTCTTAAAACGGATGCACCAGTGGTTGGTACAGGTATGGAAGCTATTGTAGCTCGTGATGCATGGGAAGCAGTGAAAGCCAAAAGAGGCGGCACTGTTGAAAAAGTTGATGCGAAAAATATTTATGTGATGGGTGAAGATGAAACAGGTGTATTTATCGACCATTATCCATTAGAAAAGAATATGAGAACGAACCAAAATACAACATTCACGCAAACACCAATTGTAAAACTTGGTGATAAAATAGAAGCCAAACAGATCATTGCTGATGGTGCAAATATGGATCAAGGTGAGCTTGCTATTGGTAAGAACATTATGGTTGCATTTATGCCTTGGTATGGATACAACTATGAGGATGCTATTATCATCTCTGAGAAGATCATTAGAGAAGATACTTTTACATCTGTCCATACCTACCAAAAAGAAGTTGAAGCCAGAGAGTTGAAGCATGGTACAGAGGAAATCACAAGAGATATTCCAAATATCCGTGAAGATGAATTGTTACACTTAGATGAATCAGGTATCGTTGAAATCGGTACTTATGTGAAATCTGGGATGATTCTTGTAGGTAAAGTAAGCCCTAAAGGTGAGATTAAACCAACACCAGAAGAGAGACTACTACGTGCAATCTTTGGTGAAAAAGCAGGACATGTGGTAAATAAATCACTTTATTGTCCAGCATCTATGGAAGGTATCGTTGTTGATATCAAAGTCTTTACTAAAAAGGGCTATGAGAAAGATGCACGTGCAATACAAGCGTATGAAGAAGAGAAAGCTATCTTGGATGGAGATCACCATGATCAACTTCTAATGATAGATAGAGAGTCTATCTTGCGTATTTCTAACTTCCTTGCAAACCAAGCATTGGCTAAAGATGTGACTATCGGAGAGACAGAATACAAATCAGGATCTATGATCCCTGAAGATGTAGTTAAAGAGATCAATAGATTTGCCCTTGGTGGTGTCGTACAATCATTCTCTTCAGAGATACAAAATGAATATGAATCACTTAAGAATTACTTCTTGAAACAGAAGAAAAGACTTAAGACTGCACATGAAGAGAAGCTTACCGTACTTGAGAAAGATGATATCCTTCCTTCAGGTGTGACTAAACTCGTTAAAATTTATATCGCGACTAAACGTAAGTTAAAAGTTGGAGATAAAATGGCAGGACGTCACGGGAACAAAGGTATCGTTTCTAACATCGTTCCAGAGATAGATATGCCATACATGGAAGATGGAAGACCGGTAGAGATTATCCTTAATCCACTGGGAGTTCCTTCTCGTATGAACATTGGACAGATTCTTGAAGTACACCTTGGTCTTGTAGGTAAGAGACTTGGTGAGCAGATTCAAGAAATGTTTGATGCGAAACAAGGTGACTTTGTTAAAGAACTTAGAGCGAAGATGATTGAGATTGCAGATGTGGCGAAACTTATGAATGCTAAAGAGCTTTTAACCAAGATGTCTGATGAGGATCTTCTTACATATGGTAGAGATTGGTCAACGGGTGTTAAATTTGCTGCGCCTGTCTTTGAAGGGGCTAACCAAACTGAGTTTGATAAGTTGTTTGAACTGGCAAAAATAGACTCTGATGGTAAAATGGTGCTCTTTGATGGTAAAACAGGTGAGAAGATGATAGAACGTGTAAACGTTGGGTATATGTATATGCTGAAACTTCACCACTTGGTTGATGAAAAAGCGCATGCACGTTCAACAGGTCCATACTCTCTTGTAACACAGCAACCAGTTGGTGGTAAAGCACTCTTTGGTGGACAGAGATTTGGAGAGATGGAAGTTTGGGCATTAGAGGCCTATGGTGCTGCACACATTCTTAAAGAAATGTTGACTATTAAGTCAGATGATGTTGAAGGTAGAGCAAGAGCATACAGAGCCATCACAAAAGGTGAATCAGTGCCTGAGTCAGGTGTACCTGAGACAATGTTCGTACTTACTAAAGAGCTTCAAGCCTTAGGTCTTGATACAGAATTATATGAGAGTAAAAAAGAAGTGGAGGGTGAAAATGAGTAAGTTTTTAGAGAATTTAACACCAATAGATCTTAACAGTGAAGAGAGACCAGGGGATATTGCAGCCTTACAACTAAGAGTTGCAAGCCCAGAGAAAGTACTTTCTTGGTCATATGGTGAAGTAAAAAAACCAGAAACCATTAACTATAGAACCCTTAAACCAGAGCGTGACGGACTTTTCTGTGCGAAGATTTTTGGACCAATAAGAGACTATGAGTGTCTTTGTGGTAAATACAAAAAGATGCGTTACAAAGGTGTCGTGTGTGAAAAATGTGGTGTTGAAGTAACATCATCGAAAGTAAGAAGAAACCGTATGGGACATATTGACCTTATCGCACCTGTGGCACATATTTGGTATGTATCGTCATTGCCATCACGTATCGGTACGCTTTTGGGTGTAAAGATGAAAGATCTTGAACGTGTACTTTACTATGAAGCGTACATTGTAAAAACAGCAGGGGAAGCATCGTATGATAACGAAGGGCTAAGTCCGCTTGCAAAATATGATGTTTTGAATGAAGAGCAGTATCAGCAAATCGTGCAACGTTTTGGTGACACGGGACTTGACGCACGTATGGGTGGTGAGATTGTTCAGGAACTTCTTGCTGACCTTGATCTTGTAGATATGTTTTCTCAATTAAAAGAAGACATTCAGGCAACTAAATCTGAAGCAAAAAGAAAAACAATTGTAAAGAGGCTGAAAGTGATTGAAGCATTCCTTCATTCTGGTAACAGACCAGAGTGGATGATGTTGACACAACTTCCAGTCCTTCCACCAGATTTAAGACCACTTGTAAGTCTTGATGGTGGTAAGTTTGCTGTTTCGGATGTGAATGATCTTTATAGAAGAGTTATCAACCGTAACCAACGTTTGAAAAGACTTGTGGAGCTTGATGCCCCAGAAATCATCGTTAGAAACGAAAAGCGTATGCTTCAAGAGGCTGTAGATGCATTGTTTGACAATGGTCGTCGTGGTAATGCCGTTAAAGGTGCTAACAAAAGACCATTGAAGTCACTCTCAGAAGTGATTAAAGGTAAACAAGGACGTTTCCGTCAAAACCTTCTTGGTAAGCGTGTGGATTTCTCTGGACGTTCTGTTATTGTTGTTGGACCAGATTTACGTATGGACCAGTGTGGTCTTCCAAAAATTATGGCAATCGAACTCTTTAAGCCACACTTAATGGCTAAACTTGAAGAAAAAGGGTATGCAACAACGCTTAAACAAGCGAAGAAAATGATTGAGAAAAAAGAGAATGAAGTTTGGGAATGTTTAGAAGAGGTTGTTGATAATTACCCAATCTTACTAAACCGTGCACCAACGCTTCATAAACTTTCTATTCAAGCGTTTCACCCAAGACTTATCGAGGGTAAAGCGATTCAATTACACCCATTGGTATGTTCTGCGTTCAACGCCGACTTCGATGGGGATCAGATGGCAGTACACGTACCACTTTCAGATGAAGCGATAGCAGAAGCAAAAGTATTGATGCTTGCATCAATGAACATTCTTCTTCCTGCATCTGGTAAAGCAATTGCGGTACCTTCACAGGATATGATTTTAGGTCTTTACTACCTAACACTAGAGAAGAATGACGTTAAAGGTGAAAACAAACTTTTTGCTAATGTAGAAGAAGTGGAGATTGCATTTGATCAAAATGCGCTTGATTTGAATGCACGTATCAGAACTGTGATTGATGGCAAGATTGCTAAATCTACAGCGGGTAGATTGATATTAAAATCAATCATCCCTGATTATGTACCTGAAAAATACTGGAACAAAGTCTTAAAGAAAAAAGACATTGGTACATTAGTTGACTATATTTACAAGATAGGTGGTGTGTCTGAAACTGCTGGATTCCTTGATAATCTTAAGGATATGGGTTTCAAATATGCAACAAAAGTAGGGGTTTCTATCTCTATTAAAGATATTATTATTCCAGATGAAAAAGTGCCTAATGTTATCGCTGCTAAAGAACAAGTAAAAGAGATTCAAAGACAATTTGGCGCAGGGCTATTGACTGACCAAGAGCGTTATAACAAAATTATTGATATTTGGACAGATTCAAACAATAGTATTGCAGGAAGTCTTATGTCTTTGATTAAAGCAGATAAAGATGGATTTAACTCAGTACACATGATGGCTGACTCTGGTGCGAGAGGTTCTGCAGCTCAGATACGTCAACTTTCTGGTATGAGGGGTCTTATGGCGAAATCGGATGGGTCCATTATTGAGACACCGATTACGTCAAACTTCCGTGAAGGTCTAAATGTACTTGAATACTTTATTTCTACTCACGGTGCGAGGAAAGGTCTTGCCGATACAGCACTTAAGACAGCCAATGCTGGTTACTTGACAAGAAAACTTATCGATGTTGCACAAAACGTGAAAGTTGCTACGACAGACTGTGGAACACACGAAGGTGTGGAAGTATCTGACATCGTTGTAGGTAATGAGATGATAGAACCACTTTCAGACAGAATCTATGGTAGAGTACTTGCTGAAGTGATTATCGACCCTATTACTTCTGAAGTCTTGGTATCTGAAGGTACGATGATAGATGAAGAAACAGCGATGAAAGTCCAAGAAGCCGGGGTACGTTCAGTGGTTATTAGAGCACCATCTAGCTGTAAAGCACCTAAAGGTATTTGTGCTAAATGTTATGGGCTTAACATGGCAGATAATAAGATTGTTAAACGTGGTGAGGCTGTTGGTGTTATCGCGGCTCAGTCTATTGGAGAGCCTGGTACACAACTGACACTTCGTACCTTCCACACGGGTGGTACTGCGACTGCTGGTAAAGAAGAACGTTCTGTTATCGCAACCAAAGAAGGTTTTGTAAGATACTACAACTTAAATGTGTATAAAAATACAGAAGGTAAACTCATCGTTGCCAACAGAAGAAATGCCGGTATCCTTTTGGTTGAACCAAAAATAAAAGCCGTTGTTTCAGGAACAGTATCTATCGTGGTTACACATGATGAAATCGTTGTCTCTGTTGTAGCTAAAGGTAAAGATGAAGTCAAATATAACCTCAGAAAATCTGATGTTGCCAAATCAAATGAACTTGCAGGTGTTGCAGGTAAAGTTGAAGGTAAACTCTTCTTGCCGCTTCAAGATGGTGACAAAGTAGAAGAGGGAGATTCGATTGTTGAAGTGATTAACGAAGGTTGGTCAGTACCATCACGTATCCCGTTTGCTTCTGAACTTAAAGTTGAAAATGGTGCACCAGTGACACAAGAAGTAGTATCTGAGTCTAAAGGTACAGTAAAATATTTCTTACTTAAAGGTGATTACCTTGAGCCAACAGATAAGTTTAACGCAGGTGTCAATGTAGATGAAAAAGGTCTCTTTGCAGTGGTTGTTGATGACAACAACAGAGAAGCGGCTAGACACTACATCTCAAGAGGTTCAGTGCTCAAAATAGACAATGATGCTTCTGTATCTCGTGGTGATATATTGTCCGCTCCTGAGAAAGCAACACAAGTAGTGATTGCAGAATGGGATCCATATTCAGAGCCAATCATTGCTGAACAACAAGGTACAATAAAGTTTGAAGATATTATCCCAGGGGTAACAGTCGTTGAACAATTTGATGAAGTGACAGGGGAAACAAGACTTGAACTAAACGAGTACATCCCTACGGCATATAAGCCAGCGATTATCCTTGCTACAGAAGCGGGAGATATTATTCGTTACCAACTTGATGCTAAGTCAAGCCTATTTGTAAATGATGGCGACATAGTAAATATCGCAGATATTTTGGCTAAGACACCAAAAGCAGCTATTAAATCACAAGATATTACTGGGGGTCTTCCAAGGGTATCTGAACTCTTTGAAGCTAGACGTCCAAAAGATATCGCAATGATCGCACAAATTGATGGTGTGGTTAGTTTTGGTAAACCATTACGTGGCAAAGAGAGACTTATCGTATCTGGAGACAATGGTCAGATTACTGAGCAGTTTGTAGATAAAAACAAAGTAGCACTTGTCAATACGGGTGAGTATGTACATGCCGGTGAGAAATTGACAGATGGTATTGTTTCTTCACATGATATTTTGGCTGCACTTGGTGAGAAAGCATTGTATGAGTACATCGTGTCTGAAGTACAAATGGTTTACCGTCGTCAAGGGGTTAATATCTCAGATAAACACATCGAGATTGTGACTTCACAGATGATGAGACAAGTAAAAGTAGTTGAGTCTGGTGATTCTAAATTTATCGCAGGAGATATTATCTCTCGCCGTAAGTTCCAAGAAGAGAATGAGTCTGTCATCAAACTTAGTGGTGAACCAGCGATTGCTGAACCAATGCTTGTAGGTATTACACGTTCAGCGGTTGGTGCAGACTCTATTATCTCTGCGGCATCATTCCAAGATACAACAAAAGTATTGACCTCTGCTTCTATTGCAGGTACGGTCGATAAGTTAGAAGATCTTAAAGAAAACGTTGTTATCGGTCGTCTTATCCCAGTGGGTACAGGTATGATTGACAATGATGACATTCAGCTTTCAGAGGCAGAGTAGGGTCGATATTATCGACCTTTTATAAAAATACATCTACATATCTAGTGGTCGATTTCATCGACCCTACGATACTTTAGCATTCCCCCATAAGAAAAAACAAAGAATATTTCGATATAATACCCTTCCAAAATTATGGACATAACGCTTTTAGAGCAAAGCTCAAAATTGTCTATTTATGACTAACTTTCCATTTAGGAAACTTATCAAAAAATAGATTGCTAACGCTGTATTTTCTTCAGCAGAAAGCTCAAATGACTGGTCATTTTTTAGGGTACATTAGATAAAAATATTTCTTATTTTAAAGTATTTTTATGTGGTGTAAGAACCCAGATTCAAGAGACATTGATCTCAATTCAAACTAACCAACTTGGCTATGAAAATAGTAAGTGGAAATACATTAAAGGAAAACGATTTGCCTACAATTAACCAATTGATTCGTAAAGAACGTAAGAAGCAAGTGAAAAAATCAAAATCACCTGCACTCGTAAAATGTCCTCAAAGAAGAGGCGTATGTACTAGAGTTTACACAACAACTCCAAAAAAACCTAACTCAGCTTTGAGAAAAGTTGCAAAAGTTAGATTAACATCAGGATTTGAAGTAATCTCATACATCGGTGGTGAAGGTCATAACCTTCAAGAACACTCTATCGTACTAGTACGTGGGGGAAGAATTAAAGATTTACCTGGTGTAAAATATCACATCGTTCGTGGTGCACTTGATGCGTCAGGAGTAACTGGTAGAACTGTTGCACGTTCTAAATATGGTACTAAAAAACCTAAAAAATAGAAAGTCTATTTTAAATATATCTGAGCACTAGCTCATGTGAGGTATTAGACATAATGTCTAAGAATGCAGGTGTTGTCAATAAATCTTTTAGAGATTTACCTTAGGGGACAAAACTTGAGTAAATTATTAACAATTGAAGGAATCTCTTATGAGAAGAAGAAAAGCTCCCGTTAGACCGGTATTGCCAGATCCAGTACACGGTTCTAAAGTATTAACAAAATTCATCAATGCAATTATGCTTGGTGGTAAAAAAAGTGTTGCGCAAAAAGTAATGTATGCTGCGTTAGAGAGAATTGAATCAAAATCTGGTGAAAAAGGTATTGAAGTATTCAACAAAGCGATGGATAATGTCAAGCCTGTAATGGAAGTAAAATCTAGAAGAGTAGGTGGGGCAACTTACCAAGTGCCAATCGAAGTTAGACCGGTAAGACAACAGTCTTTAGGTATCAGATGGATAGTGGATGCTGCTAGAAAAAGAAACGAAAGAACTATGATGGAGCGCCTAAGTAATGAACTTATGGAAGCTGCAACAGATAAAGGTTCTGCTTTCAAAAAGAAAGAAGATACGTATAAAATGGCTGAAGCAAACAAAGCGTTTGCTCACTATAGATGGTAAGGAATTAAGTTATGGCAAGAACGCACAAACTTAATGACGTAAGAAACATCGGTATTGCTGCACATATTGATGCAGGTAAGACTACAACAACTGAAAGAATTTTATTCTATACGGGTGTTGAGCACAAAATCGGTGAGGTTCATGATGGTGCTGCCACTATGGACTGGATGGAACAAGAGCAAGAAAGAGGTATTACGATTACTTCTGCGGCTACAACTTGTGAGTGGGCTAAAAAGCAGATTAACATTATAGATACTCCGGGACACGTTGACTTTACTATTGAAGTTGAACGTTCTATGAGAGTACTTGATGGTGCTGTATCTGTATTTTGTGCAGTGGGTGGGGTTCAACCACAATCTGAGACAGTATGGAGACAAAGAAACCGTTATGGTGTACCTTCAATCGTATTCGTAAACAAATATGACAGAACGGGTTCTGACTTTTATGAAGTTGAGAGACAAATTGTTGAAAGACTTAAAGGGAATCCTGTTCCTATTCAACTACCAATCGGTGCTGAAGAAAACTTTGCAGGTGTTGTTGACCTTGTTAAAATGAAAGCAATTGTATGGGACAAAGATGCAGAAATGGGTTCTAACTACCATGTAGAAGAAATTCCAGAAGATATGGTTGAAATCTCTAATACATACCGTGAAAACCTCATTGAGAAAATCTCTGAATCAGAAGCGAATGAACACCTAATGGAAAAATTCCTTGAGGGTGAAGAAATTACAAACGAAGAGATAGTTGCTGGAATTAAAGCGGCAACACTTGGTATGGATATCGTTCCTATGACTGTTGGATCTGCATTTAAAAACAAGGGCGTTCAGACTTTACTTGACGCTGTTGTTGACTACCTTCCTTCTCCAGTTGAAGCCCCTGCTATTAAAGGTACTATGATGGATGACGAAGAAGTTGAAGTTGTTGTACCTTCAACGGATGATGGTGCATTTGCATCATTGGCATTTAAAATTATGACCGATCCTTTTGTTGGACAGTTGACATTTATACGTGTATACCGTGGTTCTTTAGAATCAGGTTCATACGTGCATAACTCAACAAAAGACAAAAAAGAGCGTATCGGTCGTATCATGAAAATGCACGCGATTAAACGTGAAGAAGTACAAGAGATTTACGCAGGTGAAATCGGCGCTGTTGTTGGTCTTAAAAATACAACAACAGGTGATACACTTTGTGATGCTTCTGATAAAGTTGTTCTTGAAAGAATGGACTTCCCGGATCCAGTTATCTCTGTTGCGGTTGAGCCTAAAACGAAAGCCGATCAAGAGAAAATGGGTGTTGCACTTGGTAAACTAGCTGCAGAAGATCCTTCTTTCCGTGTCTCTTCAGATGAAGAAACAGGTCAAACTATCATCTCAGGTATGGGTGAACTTCACCTAGAAATTCTTGTAGATAGAATGAAAAGAGAATTTTCTGTTGAAGCAGATGTTGGTGCACCACAAGTTTCTTACCGTGAAACTATTAAAGAAGCGGTTGACCAAGAGTACAAGTATGCTAAACAGTCTGGTGGACGTGGACAATTTGGTCATGTTTACCTTAAAATCGAACCACAAGAGCCTGGTTTTGGTTACGAGTTTGTTGATGCGGTTAAAGGTGGGGTAATTCCAAAAGAATTTATCAAGCCTGTTGATAAAGGTATTCAAGAAGCTATGGCTAGAGGTATTCAAGCAGGATACCCTGTTGAAGACGTTAAAGTTACAGTGTATGATGGTTCTTACCATGATGTCGATTCATCTGAAATGGCGTTTAAACTTGCGGCTTCTATGGGATTCAGAGAAGGTTGTAGAAAAGCTAAGCCAATCATCTTGGAACCAATGATGAAAGTTGAAGTTGAAGTTCCTGAAGATTACATGGGAGACGTTATTGGTGATGTTGCCAAAAGACGTGGACAAGTAACAGGAATGGATGACAGAGCAGGAAACAAAATCGTTAACGCGTTTGTACCACTTTCAGAAATGTTCGGTTACTCAACTGACCTACGTTCAATGACTCAAGGTCGTGCAACGTATGCGATGGAGTTTGACCACTATGAAGAAGTGCCACAAAATGTCGCAAAAGAAATCATAGAAAAACGAAATAGTTAATCTTTCGCAGTATTTCACTACATCTTTGTAGGAGTGCGTTCAGTCATGTACTGACGTACACTCCTTCAGCACAACCTCCAAACCTACAGTAAACTACTACGAAATCTAAAAATATTTTAAATCTAAGCACAACTCAAAAAAATCTTTAACTATTTCATAATTTTAGTATTACTCTATTCCCCGAATAGTATTGAAAATTTAGTTCCTGACCCTAAATATTGTAGGGGGCGATTGCCATCGCACCAATATAAACGTGAATAACACAAAACCCACAAACTGTTACCAAACCACCCAAAACAAAAATTTAAGTCATTCTTAAGTTTAAAAACTAGAGAGAGAGCTATTTGTTATAATAAAAAAATGATTGACAATAGGAGAATAAAATAATGAAAACAACCCTACAAACCCTCATACTCACACTAAGTCTCGTCTTATTTACCGCTTGTGGAGGTGGTGGAGGAACTACCACCTCTACTACGGCGGCAACATCAGATACCACAGCCCCAGTCATTACCGTCATAGACGGAAACCGTACAACCTATGCACTACAAAATACCACCTACACCGATGCAGGAGCCACAGCCTTAGACAATGTAGATGGTAATGTAACTGTCACTACCACAGGTACGGTCAATACTGCTACCTTGGGTGACTATAACATTACGTATAGTGCCACAGATGCCACAGGAAATACAGCCACATCAATACGAACAGTAACGGTCGTAGTCAGTACGGTCACACATAATGGTACGCCATATGGTATGGTTATCTCGCCTTACACAGGAAAAGTATGGCTAGACAGAAACCTAGGTGCTGCACAGGTATGTACCCTTGCTACTGACACAGCCTGTTATGGAGACTACTATCAGTGGGGTAGAAACTTTGATGGGCATGAGAACTCTAGAAGTGGTACTATAAATACACAGGCTACAAATGTAAACACTGCAGGAAGTACCTTTTTTATAAAAGGATTTTTAGATTGGGCATCAGTAGATATTAATGGGTCTATACGCGCTGCAAATTGGTCTAAAACAGATGGCACTTCTGTGTGTCCTGTAGGGTTTAGGGTACCGACCATAGCAGAATTACAAGCAGAAACGATAAACAAAGGTGTAACCAATAGTGCTACTGCTTTTAGCAACTTTCTTAAGCTACCGTCAGCTGGCAGGCGCTACAGCTTCGGTGGCTCTGTGAGCGGTGTAGGCTCATGGGGTGATGTGTGGTCGTCATCGGCTAGTGGGTCTAACGCGTCTTTTCTGTACTTTGATTCAGGCAGTGCTTACTGGAGCAGCAGTGTCGATCGTGCTTATGGTCGGTCGGTACGTTGTCTGAGGGATTAATACTTAATACTTGCAAGCTTCAGCTTGCTCGCGATTTTTTTTGAAGTGATGTTTTGGGTGGTTGGATGGGTTTTGATAGATGCCAGAGTCTGTACTCTTTGGAGTATAGAGTGAGTATTTTAATCCCAGCAAGGGACTTTTGAAAAAAAGACTTAAGGTTTTTGTCTCAGAAGTAAAGACTTAAGCGGTGTCATAGCTTTTGAAACTTCTTGCTACGAACCATCAGCTGGCAATCGCAACAACTTCGATGGCTCTATGAACGATGTAGGCTCATGGGGTAATGTGTGGTCGTCATCGGCTAGTGGGTCTAACGCGTCTAATCTGAACTTTGATTCAGGCAATGCAGACTGGAACAGCAATGACAATCGTGCTAATGGTCAATCGGTACGTTGTCTGAGGGATTATATATCATTTCCCCTCGTGACGACGTTGAACGTCGTCACGAGAAAAAAACAGTACTACTGATGCGTGATTATTATCATCTTGATGTCTATAAATCTTCTTATAAACTTCTTGTAGAGATACACAAAAATTTTACAAATCTAAATAGAGAACACAAGTACACCATAGGAGAGAAAGTCAAAGAAAAGGTCTTTGCTGTACTCGTAGGCATCTACAAAGCAAACAAATCTGACAATAAAGTCGCTATACTGGAGGAAATACTTGATGACGTGGAGTATATCGGGCTCTCTTTGAGACTTTTGCGAGATTTGAATGTTTTAAATGAGAAGAGATATGTGATGCTTTTGGTGCTTAGTGAAGATGTGAGAGTGCAGTTTGAGAAGTGGTACTGTTTTGAGGTAAAAAAAGATAGAATACCCAAAGAAAATAAGTAGGATATAAAATGAAATTCATCATAGATCTCATAGAAGATGTACGTGAACAGATAGGGAACCATGAGGAGTATTTGGTGATGGCGGGTTTGTTAAAAGAAGATGCTGAGGATAAGAATAAACTTATCTATGTAGGAGAAGCTCCTTTAAATTTGGCTGTTTTGAATGATGAGAAGAAACAACTTGTCTTTAAAATAGACGGTAGTGACCGAAAAGTGACTATAGGCGCACTTATACCACCTCTTTTGATACTTGATATGGATGCTATGATGTATGGGCTTAAAATGGATGTCAATGAGCAGTATGAAGAGATGGAAATAGTAGGATTTGGTAAAAATGATGAGGAGAAGCGATATATCTTGTTTATCAAGATATAAATGCTTTATTCCTTTAAGTATTGAGGTTTTTGTGCTAAAAGTATCCAATTCATATTGAGTTTATGTAATTTGGAAAAATAAGCGATAGACTCGTAGGGGATTTTTTTACGTTTTTTCATCACTGCGTAGTATTGAGGGTTAAGTTCTAGGGCTAGGGCAATGTCTCTATCTAAGACTTTTTCTTTATGCATATATGTGGAAAGAACGGTTTTAATCCGTTGCATAACGTCTGAAAAATCTATCATCATTATCCTTTAATTTTGAGATAACAGTATGATAGTGTATTTTGAGAAGAAGTGTTAAAAGTATGTCATATTGACATACTTTTTTAGTTTTTTGTACTGTCTATGTCTATGACCGTATGCACATTGCCTCTTGGGTTAAAGTCAGCGGTGAGTTTCATAGATTTTGGTTTGAGCTTTGCGTAGAGTGCATCATAAATTTCATTGGCAGAATTCTCATGTGAAATGTGCCTGTACATAAATGAATTAATGTAAAGTTTGAGAGCTTTAAGTTCGATGACAAGTACATCAGGTTCATACGCAAGTTTCAATGTCGCGAAGTCAGGGTATCCTGAACGTGGACATAAACACATGAATTCTGGAAGTTCAATGTTTATTGTATAGTTTTTTTTATGCGCATTTGGCCAAAAGTTTTCTTTTGCGTTAATGTCAAATTCTTGTATCTCTTTTTCACCATATTTCATCTGTTTCCTTTAGTTGTATCTGCTGAGTAGTTCTGATTCACTGATGGGTTTACTTATACCAAATCCTTGGATATAGTGTATGCCTAAAACGCGAAGTTTCTTCTTTTGGTCTTCATTATCGACCCATTTTGCGACTGTTTGTACATGTAAATCTTTGGACATTTTTATGAGTGAATTAAGCATGGCATAGGTGGTTTCATCTTCTAGCTTAGTGACATAGTCTCTATCAAACTGTACCATGTCAAATTTGAAATTTTTCATGTACTCCATAGAAGCATTGGAAGAACCAAAATTGTCGATGCAGATACGGATTTGATGTGCACGAAATGTTTTCAGTGTGTTTAGGTATCCACTTAAATCATGGTGTGTTTTTCGTTCATAGAGTTGAATGATAAGCCTCGAAGGATTAACCTTCTTTTCTTCCAAGTATGAGAAGAACTGTTTTTGAAATGTAGTGTCTCGAAGAGAAAAAGGAGAGAGGTTAAACGTAAAAGAGATGCTTTCATCTACTAAGGGTAAAAGGTCTATGACATGTTTTACTAAAGTCAAGTCATAGTCTCTTCCTAATCCGAGACGATTGACTATAGGTAAAAATACACGTGGTAAGATGTTACTTTTTGATTTGAGTTTGACAGCGATTTCATAGGTGTCTATGGTGTCAGTATGTGTATTAAGTAAGGGGCGAAAAGATAAAAATAGATTTTTTTTCTGTATTGCGCTAATCACATCTTGTTCAATGGCAGAGAGTTCTTTTGCATCTTTGATTGTAGCTCGTCTCTTTTTAGTATTATTGTCCACAGATTGACTGGCAATGAGGTCTCTAAGTTGGATGATAGTTTTATCGAAGTCATTTTCTGTATTTGTAACTACAGCAAAGGTATAATCTACTTCTATATCATTAATATGCGTGTTTTCCTGAACCATTTTTTCTAAAATGATAGGTACACTATTGTTGGTGTCATTCATGGCGATAAGAAATTCTGAACCTCGATGGCGACCTATAAATACTTTTTCTAACCCTTGTTGCTTAAAGAGTAAATTGAGCTTTTTGGTAATGCTATATAGTAGGTTGTCTATTTGGTCGGAACTATAGTGTTCATTGAGTGATTGTAAATTTTCTATGTTTAAGCAGGCAAGTGTATTGGGTTTGCAGGCTTGTAGTTTTTTGATAAATGCTTTTTTATTGAACCCTTGCGTGGTTTGGTCTATCATCGTTTCTTGTACGGAAAGATTCATTAAAAAGTAGATAAAGTAAATAGTGATAAACGTGATACTTGTAAGAAGAAAAAGGTCTTTTGTATTGATTTGAAGATATTCATTTTTCTCTATGGTTGTGAAGAATACAAGAAAAACAAGTAAGAGTACGGGTATCCCTGCGCGCAAAGCGAGGGTAAACCTTCTACTTCTTTCTTCTTGTTCTGAGAGTAGCATTAGACATCCAAGTGTTTTACATCTTTGGCATGGCTCTCGATGTAGTTTCTTCTTGGCTCAACTTCATCACCCATGAAGAGGACAAAGGTATCTGAAGCTGATTCATCATCACCAATTTTGACTTGTAAGAGTCTTCTGTTTTCTGGTGTCATGGTTGTTTCCCAAAGTTGCTCAGGGTTCATTTCCCCTAGACCTTTGTAGCGTTGAATGTAGGCACCTTTTTTAGCCGAACTTTCTACCTCTTCAAAGAGTGCAAGTAAGTCTTTGTCTTTAAACTCATCTGTGATGTGTTCTTGTATCTTTTGGTTGATGTGTATCGCTTCATTATAATGTGGGTTGGTAAAGAGGATATCATCTACGATAAGTTCTTCCAGACCATCTTTTGTTTGTACAAAAAGGTGAATTACATCATCTGTAACTGTTTTATTTAAAATGTTATACCCAAGTTCAGCGATATAAGCTTCGATAGTTTTTGCTAGTGCCTTATTGTCAGTTCCTACCACATCAGGATTTTCTATCATGTATCGTAATACTTCTGGCAGTGCAAAACGTTTTTCTATCTCTTTGAGCGTCATACGGTAGTAGGCTACAAGTTTAAAGAGGTCAACCAAGTCTGCTTGTCCCATAGTTGTACTTTCTATCGCCGTGATACCATTTTCAATGAGGTAGTCATTGAGTGATTTTTCATCTTTAAGATAAATCTCATTTTTACCTTTTTTATAACGGTAAAGAGGTGGCTGAGCAAGGTAGAGGTAGCCTTTCTCAATGACAGGTTTTAAGAATCTATAGAAGAAAGTCATAAGCAGTGTTTGAATGTGACTACCATCAACATCGGCATCGGTCATGATGATGACTTTGTGGTAACGGAGTTTATCTTCGTTAAATTCTTCACCGATACCACAACCAAGTGCAGTAATCATATTTTTAATCTCATCAGATTTGAGGATTTTCTCTAAACGGGCTTTTTCTACATTAAGAATCTTACCTTTGAGTGGTAAAATCGCTTGAAATACTCTATCTCTACCTTGTTTTGCAGAACCCCCTGCCGAATCCCCTTCCACTAGATAAATTTCTGAAAGTGCAGGGTCTTTACTTTGACAGTCCGCCAGTTTACCAGGGAGCGTCCCGATACTCATAGAGTCTTTACGTTTTACAAGGTCTTTGGCACGTTTAGCTGCATCTCTACCGCGTGCTGCTAAAAGTACTTGCGCCATGATTGCTTTTGCTTCGAGAGGGTTTTCTTCTAAGTATTTATTAAAGTTTTCAGAAAAGAACTTTTGTACCAATGGACGTACATAGGATGAACCTAATTTTCCTTTAGTTTG
Source organism: Sulfurovum sp. (assembly GCA_027012955.1). GTDB lineage: Bacteria > Campylobacterota > Campylobacteria > Campylobacterales > Sulfurovaceae > Sulfurovum. The sequence goes on along the minus strand of JALUYL010000105.1, from coordinate 3,640 downwards.
ACCTTCAAACTGTGGTTCGGGAACACGTACAGAGACAATGACAATAAGACCTTCTTTACAGTCATCCCCTGTAATCTTAGTACCTTTTTCTTTGGCATTGGCATTTTTCGAAATGTATGAAGCCATAGAACGGGTAAGTCCCGCTCTAAAGCCTGCTTCATGTGTACCACCATCAGCTGTTTTAATGTTGTTTACAAAAGAGAGTGACTTTTCGGAGTCCGCATCACAATACATAAGGGCAATGTCTATCTCAATGTCATCTGCTGCACCTTGGAAGAACTGTGCCGTGGTTAAAGCATCTTTAGTATTCATGTCTTCTACAAATTGTTTGATACCTCCAGCAAAGTGAAAAAGTTCTTTGGTACCATCACGTTCATCTTTAAATTCAATAGTGATTTTAGGGTTCAAGTAACAAAGCTCTTTGAAACGCTTCATCAAGATTTCTTTTTGGAAGTTGACTGATTCTGTGAAGATTGAATCATCAGGGAAGAACTCTACTTTGGTACCATGTTTGTTGGTTCTGTCTCCTGTGACAAGTATGTCTGTTGGGATACCTTCCTTAAAGCTTTGCGTATGTACTTCTTTGTCTTTAAAAACGGTAAGGTGTAAGTCTTTTGAAAGTGCATTTACAACTGAAACACCAACCCCATGAAGTCCACCAGATACTTTGTAGGTATCTTTATCAAATTTACCACCAGCATGAAGTACAGTTAAAACGACAGTCGCAGCAGAAATTTTTTCAGTAGGGTGTTCAGTAACAGGGATACCACGACCATTATCTTCGATGATAGCAGAACCCTCTTTTGTTAGGGTTACTTTGATGGTATCACAGTATCCTGCCATCGCTTCATCGATAGAGTTGTCTACGACTTCATAGACAAGATGGTGAAGACCTTTGGTAGAGGTGTCACCAATGTACATTCCCGGTCTTTTTCTTACTGCTTCTAGTCCTTTGAGGACCTTAATATTACTAGCACCATATTCTGCCATTTTGCACTCCAATTTGTGGATTTATAATAGTAATTATTTTATCTAAAATTGGCTTAGGAAAGAGGTGTTTTTTAAGTGTAGGGTAGATATTATCAATCATTACAATATTTGGTCGATATTATCGACCCTACGAAGCTTATAAAAGCATCCCAGACTGTTGTTTTCTTGTACTTGTGATATTTATCTCGTTGGGGTCTATAAATTGTTTTTTTTCATAGGCATCAAGGGCATATCGACCTATCATTGCTGCATTGTCAGAACAATACTCAAGCGGTGCAACATGTAGAGTTTTACCAAATTCTTGGCAGAGTTTTTCATAGGCATTGCGTATATACTTATTGGCAGATGCACCACCGACAATAGCAAAGTCTTTGATGTGCTCTTTTGCAAAGATTTTTTTGCTTTTTTGGAGTAGGTGTAGCTTGACTGCTTTTTGAAAACTGGCACTGAGATCTGCTCTGTCCTGTTCACTCATGTTTCCTTTGCCGCCACAAGCTTCCACTTTAAGTCTTACAGCATTTTTAAGCCCAGAGAGTGAAAAGGCAATGAGGGGTGAGTTACGTAGTGGTATAGGCAAATCAAAACGGTCTTCATCACCTTTTTTCGCAAGTGCTTCTATGAGTGGTCCTCCAGGGTAGCCTAGCCCCATCATTTTGGCACATTTGTCAAAACTCTCACCTACGGAGTCATCCATAGAAGTAGCGAGTATCTCCATACGTTCAAAACTTTCGACGCGTATCACCTGTGTATGCCCTCCAGAGATGAGAAGTACCAGCAGGGGTAGGGTAGACTCTTTTTCGATGAATAAAGAGTAGATATGTCCTTTTAAATGGTGTACAGGGATGAGTGGAATATCTTGTAACACAGCCAAGGTTTTAGTCATAGCGATACCCTCTAAAAGTGTCACCCCAAGTCCAGGCTGATTGGTAACGGCTACGGCTTTGAGTTTGTCAAAGTAAGGTTTTGTCTCTCCCAGTATCTCCGGTAACGCTACAGCATGTAGACGGGAAGCGAGTTCTGGAACGACGCCACCATAACAGGAGTGTTGCTCTTCTTGAGAGATTTTTTTATGGTAGAGGATTTTTTTAGTTTCTATTTCTGTGATAGCGATGGAGCTGTCATCGCATGAACTTTCGATACTTAATATCATGAAAATCTCCGTAGGGTGTTGTACGATTCAGCATTTAGTGCCTCACTTGCATTGCATTTTAGATGCTTATCCCCCGAAAACACCATCAAATGATGTTGATTATATATTTTGGTGTTGTGAGGGCACAACACCCTACAAGATGTTATCATTGTTTCTCCAATACTAAATCTTCTATCCATTCCCATTTCCCATATCCTGAATCGGCATTAATGTGCCCGGCATTTTCTATGCTAGTAAATGTGGCATCATAGTGTGAGGCTATCTCTTTTGCCTCTTCAAGTTTTACCCATGGGTCATTGTCTGAGACTATCATGTGTACCTCTTTTGCATAGATGTTTTTAGGCTTTGGGCAAGGAAAAAAGGTTTTTATGGTTTTCTCTTGTGTTGTAAGGCTTGGGAGTGAGACCATAAAAAGTCTTTTTATCTCACGCATATCACTCTCTTCACAAAGCCAAAACCAAAGGTTATTTGCCAGTGAATGGCAGACTACAGTATCTGGTTTAAAGTCAATGAGTATCTGTTTTACCTGTTTCATCCATCTGTTCTTTGAAGGAAAGTGGCAGTTGTCTAAAAGAGGAAAGGAGACCGTGCCATAGTCTTTGGCTATTTCACTTGCAAGTTCGGCTTGCCAATGTGGTGCATCTGAACCGCCCCAACCATGTAAAATGAGGACTCTATCTTGAACTTGCATACGCTCTTACTTCTGTATCAATGGCAATAATCTCATCAATATTTTTAGCTTTGACGGTATTAAATTTCTCATACGCATCCAAGATAATATCACTCATCCCAAAAAAGCTACATGCTTCTTTTTGAAATTTTTCTATGGCTATTTCGTTGGCAGCATTAACCACGACACCCAAATGAGGGTTTTGTAAAATATGCTCTTTTATCTGCCAGATAGGGTAACGTTCAGCCTCTATGGGTAGAAACTCCAAGCTACCAATACTCAGTAAATCTGTAGGAGGGAGTATCTCTTCGGTTACTTCACCTTGCAATGCAAAAGCAATAGGCAGTTTCATATCTACGCCTGCAAAGTGTGCTGTGGTTGAGCCATCTTTAAACTCTGCTAAGGCATGGATGATAGACTTTTTTTCGATGACTGCATCGATGTTGGAAGTGTTAAAAAGCCACTTGGCTTCAAGGAGTTCAAAGAGTTTGTTGGTCATGGTTGCTGAATCTATGGTGATTTTGTTTCCCATAGACCAGTTAGGGTGCTTGAGTGCATCTGAAAACTTAGCATCTTTCATTTTGTCTATGTCCCAGTCTCTAAATGCACCACCACTGGCGGTAATGTAAAGCTTTGAGACAGGACGCTCATTGATGAGGTACCAAAGCCCAAAATGCTCAGAATCGATGACGGTAATAAGAGTCATGTCTATAAATGCCCCTGCGACCACAAGAGACTCTTTGTTTGCAAGAGCTACACGTTTACCTAAACTTGTGGCTTTGAGTGTCGGGGCTAGACCTGTGTATCCTACTAAAGCATTGACAATCATA
>JALUYL010000104.1 GCA_027012955.1 Sulfurovum sp. | reverse complement strand
GCAAAAGGCTTTAGTCAAGTTTCACAAAAAGGTTCTCATCTTAAATTATCTAATGAAGATAAAAAAGTTATTGTCCCTGTACATGGAACAAAAGATATACCAATTGGTACGCTTAGGAGTATCGAAAAACAAAGTGGCGTTAAGTTACGATAAAAAGGATTTAAAATGGAATATATCGCTTTCATTCATAAAGAAGCTAATAGTTATGTAGCCGTAGTACCTGATTTGGATTATACATCAAGTTTTGGTAATACATTTACTGAAGCAGTTCATAATATCGTTGAAGCATGCGAACTTTATGCTGAAGATGAAGAAATATTACCTATAGCACGTTCACTAGAAGTATTAACCAAAGATGAAGATTTAGAAACAAATGCTACCCCTCAACTTATAAATATAAAAATAGAAAAGAATGTACGCATAAATGTTATGCTTCCTGCTGGTTTGCTAAGAGAAGTCAATACTAAAGCTGAAGAGACATATCATGGTAATAGAAGTGCATATATACAAGATTTAATGCAACGTGATATTGCTATGCAAATATAAATTTTATTTTGTAGAAGAGTGGTACACCCTGCGAGATTCGAACTCACGACCTTCGGTACCGCAAACCGATGCTCTATCCAGCTGAGCTAAGAGTGCACATATAAAATGTAGTTGCGATATTTGGAAGCATACCCCAAGGGCATTTCCTGCGGGAATTATAGCAGAGTAAACTTTATTTTTTATTTTTCAGCTTGTCAAACTTGATAATAAGTTCTATTTTAGACAAGGGGATGTCTAGTTTTTCTGACACAGAGACTTTGCTTTCTCCTGCGTTAATCAGTGTCATCACATCTTCTAAAGATGAAAAGTTTTCTATCACGTCACTGACTGCCACACGAGAGGCTTCGTAGTTTGCTATAGTGATGTCTTTTACACTAAGTATCTCATTAAGTTTTTTGTTTTCAGAACTTAATTTTCCATTTTTATTTAAAAGTATCAGTAACACTATCACCAACAAAACCAACAACGCCAAAACTGTCATATCCATCATCTCCATTAGACGACCTCCACTATAATAAATAAAATAAATACAAAACCCAAATACCCATTCACCGTGAAAAAGGCTTTGTCTATTTGTGTAAAATCTTTGTTGACAAGGTAGTGTTCATAAGTTAACATTACTGCGGCAAACAAGATGGCTAGTTGCGCCCATAAGCCTAACCCTGCCTGTAACACAAAGGCTTGCCAAAAGGCTACTGCCAGAATGTGAAATACCCTTGCTATCCACATGGTCTTTGTTGCGCCAAATTTTGAGGGAATGGAATGCAGATTATTGGCTTTGTCAAATGCCATGTCTTGCAACGAATACAACAAGTCAAACCCTGCTACCCAAAATGTAACACCTACTGCCAGATAGACCGACCATGTGGTTATCTCGGCTGAAACAGCTACTACACCTGCTATGGGTGCTAAACCTAGACTTACTCCCAGTATGAGGTGTGCAAGGGCTGAAAAACGTTTAAAGAGTGTATAGGCTCCCAATACTATCAAGATAGGAATTGAGAGATCAAACGCCAAGGTATTGACAAAATAAGCTACCACGATAAAAAGCCCTGCGTTAATGAAGATAAAGCCTAACATCTGTGCGCTAGACACTCTACCATCAACAGAAGGACGTCCTTTGGTTCTTGGGTTGAGTTTATCTATATCTTTATCAAGATAACGATTGACTCCCATGGCAAAGTTGCGTGCACTTATAGCTGCCAAAGCACCTAAAAAGAGCAGTCTCCATCCAAACCAGCCAGAACCACTATCATGATAAGAAGCAACAATCATAGCTATAAAGATGAAGGGTAAAGAAAACACTGAGTGTTTAAACATCACCAATTCAGAAAAATTAGCTACAAATTTTTTTATACTATTCACTATTCACTACTCTCTATTCACTAACTAAGGGTGTGGAATTTTAAGTTGTGAGTTCATAGACCAAGCCACAGCTATCACCAATACTGTGATAATACCTACAGAGGGAACAATGCCATTTGAAAACAGTAAATAAAGTACCCATAAAAGTATCGCACCTAAAGGGGTTGGTACACCTTCAAAATATTTCGCTACTTCACCCTCTTCTACTTTTAGGTTAAACTCTATCAAGCGTCTTAACCCTGCGATAATATAACCGATAAAAACCAAGCCAACCACCAACTCCTCTAGCCCACTTGTCATACCACTTTTAAGTGCATAAAAGAGTAAAAAAGGTGGCATCACAACAAACGATAAGAAATCGGCAAAAGAGTCTAACTGTATGCCAAATTCTGTAGAGAGTTTGTACTTACGTGCCAACTTTCCATCGATGATGTCACAGGCACCTGCTATCCATGCTAAGATGATTGCGGTAAAGAAATCATCCTTTACGATGAAATAGATGGCACCCACACCCAGTGCTACGTTTAAATACGTCACAAGGTTTGCGATGTTAAAACGATTGTTTTTATCAAATAAGTTCATATTTAGCCTTCGTTATAGTAAGCGTATTTTACCTTTTTTGGGGTTATGGTATGATTACGCTATGAATAAGCATACAAATTCCTTTCGCCAACTTGCACTCATAGGTTCTACAGCTTCTGGGAAAACTGCACTTTCCATAAAACTTGCTACACATTTAAATGCCTATATCCTCTCTCTTGACTCACTCTCTATCTATAATGAGATTGACATCGTCTCTGCGAAACCTAGCATAGAAGAGCGTGGAGACATACGACATTTTGGGATAGATGTGGTGAACCCTGATGAGAACTTTGATGTGACAACCTTTATTAAGTTATACCAAGATGTCCATGCCCACTGTTTAAATGATGGGAAAAATCTTGTAATTGTGGGAGGAACCAGTTTCTATCTTAAAATGCTTATGGATGGTATTTCTGAGCTTCCTCCTATATCAGAGAATACCAAACACCTTACTACAGAACATTTGCATAATGTTGAACAAGCCTATGATTTTTTATATACCTTAGATGAAGCCTATATGTGCAACATAGAGCCAACTGATACTTACCGTATAGGTAAGGCTCTTAATATATACTTTGAGACTTCTCTTGTACCTACAGTCTATTTTGAAGAACATCCACCTAGAGCAACCATTACTGAGCCTCTTCCTGTCTATCAAATAGTTTGGGAACGTGAAGTGCTACGTGAACGCATAGCCTTACGCACTCAAATGATGGTTAATAGTGGGCTAATAGATGAAATCTGTCTACTGGAAAAGAAATATGGACGCGCACCAAACTGTATGAAGTCCATAGGTATCAAAGAGACACTGGCTTACTTAGATGGTGTGTATGACAAAAAAATGCTTATCGAAAAAATCACCACAAATACAGCACGCCTTGCAAAAAGACAAACAACGTTTAACAATAGTCAATTTGAGAATGTGATAAAAGGAAGTGTTGAAGCATTGGAAGGTTTACTATTGAAGTAAAAAGTAGGTAACACTCCTGCTACCTACTCTCTACTATTTTCTATCTATTCTAGTATCCACTCGCACTAACCATATAGTACAAGTAAGAAACCAATGGTTGCACATAGAAGATAGCTGCAACAGTTGCAACTGTTGCAACCCCAATGATAACCATCAATGGTTTAGAGATGTTATAGTAAACTGTATCTACATCTTTTACAGGGTCTTTTAGGAACATGTAAACCACTAATTTTAGGTAGTAATATGCCGCTATCGCAGAGTTGAGAGCCATGACTATTGCCAACCAGATATATCCAGCGTTTACTGCGGCTTGCATCACGTAGATTTTACCCCAGAATACTGAGAATGGTGGCACACCTGCAAGTGAGAGCATAAAGACACCCATCACCACGGCACCCATAGGCATAATCTGTACAAGTCCTGCAAATTTTTCATATGGGTGATCATAACGTGCGTCAAATCTTCTCTTTTTATGGCGAGAGATCCATAACATCGCAAACGCCCCAAGGTTAGTGGCCATAAAGAGTGCATAATACAAGAATATCGCTGTATTACCCTCAGTTGTATCAAGAGCAAGTGCTGCCATGATGAAACCAGCATGAGAGATAGATGAGTATGCAAGCATACGTTTTACATCATTCTGTACAAGTGCCATGATGTTAGCAAGTGTCATAGTAAGCACTGCCATCACCAAGATAACAATACGTACCCATTCAACACCTAAGTCAATATACATACCAAAGAGTCTGATACTCACAACAAAGGCAGCAATTTTAGGTACTACTGACATATATCCAGCAAGTGGTGCAGAAGCTCCTTCATACACATCTGGTGCCCATGTATGGAACGGGAACAATGAAAGTTTAAAGGCAAAGGCTGCCAATAAAAGTACTGATGAACCAAAAATGGCTATCATCAATCCTGTTTCATTAAGACGTGTTGCCATTACTTCTGCTACTTTATAAAGCTCTATCGAACCTGTCAGTGCGTAAACGACTGCTGAACCCATAGCAAAGAATGCAACTGCGAGTGCGCCCATAGTAAAGTACTTCACTGCTGCTTCATAAGAGTTACTTCTATTATGAAGTGCAATGAGTGTATAAAGTGCCAATGACGCTGTCTCAATCCCTACAAAAATAAGAATAAGGTTGTCTGTTGCCACCATAAACTGGAATCCTGCAATCATAAACAAGAAGAGTGCAAAGAACTCAGGGTATGAATACTCATGGAAACGTTTAGACGTGAGTGCCAATGGAATAAATATCATAGACCCACCGATAATCATCAGTTGGGAGATAATAGAGATACCATCAATCAGCATCACATCAAAGAAACCACGTTCGTTGACATTGAGTCCAAGTACGGCACCAAAGTCAATAAAGAGTATCAAGATAGTCATCATGACATACAGTGACTTGTGTAACTTACCATTGATCAGATCAAGAATAAGAATAATCAAACCACCAGCAATTGCAATTAGCATTGGGGCAAGTGTTATAAGGTTTAGACTTTCTAAACTTACGTGAATAGGCTCTAACATTATTTTGCCTCCTGTGTTGATGTGCTAGTTTTTGCAACTTTTATCATATCTTTAGCTTCAGCTGTGATAGCTTTTTCATCCATAAATGTTAAAAGTGCTTTTACTGAATTGTCTATGGGAGCCAGGACTGGTTTAGGATAGACACCCAACCAAATAACAATAGCCACCAATGGGATAAGAGACCAAGTCTCTCTTGCATTTAAATCTTTTAATTTTTTATTCTCTTCATTATCCAATGGACCAAAGAAAGCAAGTTTCATTACTCTTAGCATATAGATAGCACCAAGGATAATAGAGGTACCTGCCAAGATAGTAATGACTGGTGATACATGATAGAATCCAAGGAGTACCAAGAATTCACCTACAAAACCAATAGTCAACGGTAGACCTACGGAAGCCATAAGCATCACACCAAAGATAACAGCAAATTTAGGCATCACTGCAGCTAAACCACCAAATTCTGAAAGTAGTTTTGTATGTCTTCTTTCATAAATCATACCTACCAACATAAAGAGTGCACCCGAAACGATACCGTGAGATAACATCTGAAATACTGAACCTGAAAGACCTTCTGCATTCATAGCAAATAGACCTAACATAATAATACCCATGTGTGATACTGAAGAGTATGCG
>JALUYL010000103.1 GCA_027012955.1 Sulfurovum sp. | reverse complement strand
ACTTTTATCCTTGGACGAAAGTGTCACCTGATGGGTGATAACAAAAAGTGACTCTTTCGTTCTTCTTTTACTGTATTATACGCTACTTCCTCTTGTTTGGTTATTTTTCTATTTCGTTATTGGGGTGTGAGTATAACGCTTGTCGTTCCCTATTCCCACTAGCCTTCGGTGTGAAATGTATACATCAATACTTATGCTAAATCTACTTCTCTGAAAATGTTTGCAAATTTTAGGATTTTTTAGAATAGCCCACAAATACTGTAGCTTTTACATAATCAATATCTAAACTGTCATCACATGAGGTACTAAACATCACATCTGGTTCCTCAGTAAAATATACAGCATCGCACTTATTGTAAATAATTTTCATTGCATCTTCAATATTTCTCAGATTATAGTCTGTATTGATTTGGAAATGTACAAATATAGCATTTACATCCGCAAAAGATAATCCATTTTTTTCAAAATCAGGGATAATAGAGCTTATAACTTTATGTGCTGTCTTAGCACTACTGTTCTCATAAGTACCCATGAGTACCAAATCTTTATCTTTTGTAATGAGACTTATATCTTCTGCATCTGGATTTATGTCATTTACACCATAAGTCAATATGTTGTCTAACTCTATTTTGAGTTCTTCTTTTGATAATATTTTCATTATCTATTCCAAGCACGATTGACTTTTATCTCTGTTGGTAAAAAGTCAAGATTGTGTGTGATATGGTTCCAAGATATGTCTAAGACTTTTAATGATTTTAGTTTTATTATCTCTTGTGGCAGTTCTTGCAGTTGGTTATGTGATAGATTCAATTTTTCTAAAGATGCTAATTCAAATACATATTTTGGTATTTCCTCTAACTTTTTAAAAGATAGGTCTAAACTTCTTAGATTTTGTTTTTCTATTTCTTCTACTAATGACATTCTAAACTCCTAATATTGAACTATTAGAAGTTTATTATATTTAATGGACTGCTTCATGTCCGTTTTAAATTTTTATAAGGCTTATAATTTCATTAACTTTAATTTCAAAGGCTTCTTTCAAGCTCTCAGATTCTAATTCAAAAAAAACTTTATCAAATTCAATTTGGAAATAATTTTCTTCCTCATCATCATATTTTTTATATTTAAATTCATCTATTTTTAATGATTTTATTTTTTTCATAATTTTTTTATCTTCTGAGTAAACTTGTAATTCTAATGATACTTTTGATTCATTCCACTCTTCATAAGATACCCCAAACCATATTATGTATGTATTGTTAAATTTAAATTTATCTATGTCATTTAATTCAAAGCCATAATACTCATCATCATAAACATCCAAAGTCTTTAGTTTAATATTAAAGCTTTCAGCAATTTCATTCACAATTGCAAGGTTCTGATACGGTTGCCAAAAATATTTACTGTCTAATACGGGATATATATTTCGATAGTTTCCTTCATTGTGTAAAATAAAATTATCATCTATAAAATCTTCGTTTGCACTCTGAATATTTGATGAATTATATGCTGGTTTCATTGCATTTATTAAAAGCACTTCTGATTTATCAATAATATTACTAGTTTCTTCATCTGAATATTTTTTACCATCATTCAAGACGGTACCTAAATAAACTTGTACATTTTCACTATCACTTCCATCTTCTATTACCCATCTTCCTTTTAATCTTGATTGAAAACCATTTTTATCTTTAGTTCGTCCAATATATACCAAAACACCATTTCCATAAAGTGGATGGGAACCATATATTTGGTATAGTCCTTGACTTTGAGATGTAACATCATATTTTTTATCGATATTCCCTTCAAGTATATCATTAATCTTGAATGGACCTTCCCAGAATATTTTTATCTGTTCTCTTTCATTCATCTATTTTCTCCTTAAATAAATTTTCAAATCCTCATCAATCATCTCGACAATCCAAGACGGCTCTAAAACCATCAAATGGGGCAACCAATACTTCACAATAGGAATAATCTCCATCTCGTCAGTTATCATGACAACAAACTCCATAGTACCGTCTTCACTTAAAGTTTCTATGATTTGCGTTGGCAATGACCTACGTTTAAAATACTTTGTAGCAACTTCATCAGCATATATTTTTACTTCAAAAGGTTCAACATCAGATTTGAACCAAATATTTATAGAGTTTTCTAACAACGCTTCTATATTTTCCTCTACTGTAAAAGTTGTAGAAGTATTTTGTATATTTGAAATGGTTTTGATATAGTATTTTTGAACCTTATTATCTTTTAACGCAACCAAATACCAAAACCCCTCATAATTAACTATTTTAAGAGGTTGTATGTTTGTTCTAAAAGTTCCTTCTCTATCATTTTCATAGCTACACTCTAATTCAGTTTTATCTTTAATGGCTTTTTCTATAAGTTGTATATCATCAAACCTGTCACTAATATCTTCGATATTGAGTTTTGTATAGATAGGGTTAAAGTCTTCATTTTTGATTTTAGAGAGTAGCTTATGTGAAGTGATGGCAAATTTACCACCTATGCTTTCCGTCATTTTCTCTATAATGTCTAAAACCAATTGCTCTTGCAGAGACTTAGTCTTCTCAATACTAAATCCTTCTTGCATTTTCCACTTTCTTTTATCTTGGTAGATATGAAAACCACTTAGCCGTTCATTAAAATCTCTTTGAATGGTTTTTGTACTGACATTAAACTCCTCAGCTAACTCTTTAACCGATAGCGCTTCTCCATCATTTAACTTTGCTAAAATGATTGTCAGCCTTGTGAGTATCTTGTCATAGTCGTGTTTGTATGCCATGCTAAAGCCCTTTATCAAATACTAATGTTTATTGCATATTCATATTGTATCTTAACATCAAAATAAACACTATCTATTTTAAATAACTCACCCTAACCAAAACCTAAAATCATACTTAGATTTAACCTTACACCTTTCAATAACATCTTGCATTATTATAAATAAAACTTGTTCTATAGAATCTTTTTCAATACGTCCATTTTTTTTATAAAATCGTGTCAATACATGATAATTATCTGCTTCTATCATTGGAGCAATAAGCGTACCACCTTCAACCAATTGTTCAAACCAATCATTTGGCACTTTGTCTATAGCCATAGATACAACGATGATATTAAATTTTTCTTTTAAATTCCAGTTTTTAGCTTTATGCACATAGTTGGTCTGAATATTATTTATCTTCAAATCATCAAAAATTTTATCAGCTTTTTGCAATAATGCTTCATCACAATCAAGAGTAACGACCTTTTGACAAAGTTGACTAAAAATAGCTGTCTGATAACCACTGCCACAGCCTATCTCAAGTACGTTATCTGATTTCTTTAATTCTAAGTATTGTACTATTTTTGCTACAGTTAATGGAGATTGTATCCATCTACCATTCCCCATATCGATTGCATCAAGACTAAAAGCAAGATGCCTCGCATAAGAAGGTGTAAATAACTCCCTATCAACAACTTCTAAAATATTTTGCATTTTATCATTTAATGCAATGTAGCTAGTCAGTTGATATATCATCTCTTGTACATTTGTCATAATAACCTCTGATTTGGATATATTAAAGATTATCATATTATTTAGACAGCCTTATGTCTGCTTTCTAGTCAAACTCAAACGTGCCATTGGGAACCAAAAAATAGATGTAGTTTTTGACAAAGGACTACAAGGCAGCATAAATAAAGTGGCATTGTATAGTGCTTACCCCATCGTGACGACGTGAAACGTCGTCACGAGTTAAAAGATTTCATAACATATTTAGATGAAATTCGCTATAAATACACATAAATTACTTTCCACAAATAAGGACCCCTATGTCATACGCTATAGAAACATTTGACCCAGAGATTTTTCAAGCTATTGAAAACGAAAGAGAGAGACAAACTGACCATTTAGAGATGATTGCTTCTGAGAACTTTACCATCCCTGCTGTAATGGAAGCAATGGGTTCTGTATTTACCAACAAATATGCTGAAGGTTACCCGTATAAGCGTTACTATGGTGGATGTGAATTTGCCGATACGGTAGAACAACTTGCTATCGACAGAGCCTGTGAGCTTTTTGACTGTGAATATGCCAATGTACAACCTCACTCAGGTTCTCAAGCCAATGGTGCAGTGTATGCGGCACTTCTTAAAGCTGGAGAGAAAATCTTAGGGATGGACTTAAGCCATGGTGGTCACTTGACACACGGAAGTAAGCCAAGTTTTTCTGGTAAGAACTACTCTTCATTTACCTATGGTGTTGAACTTGATGGTCGTATCAACTATGATGAAGTGATGAGAATCGCTAAAACAGTACAACCTAAAATCATCGTTTGTGGTGCTTCTGCTTATGCAAGAGAGATAGACTTTAAAAAGTTCCGTGAAATCGCTGATGAAGTTGGCGCAATTCTTTTTGCAGACATCGCACATATTGCAGGACTTGTTTGTGCAGGTGAACACCCTAGCCCATTCCCTTATGCTGATGTAGTCACCACAACAACACACAAAACACTTGCAGGTCCTCGTGGGGGGATGATTATGACTAACGATGAAGCCATCGCTAAGAAAATCAACTCTGCCATCTTCCCAGGACTTCAAGGTGGACCACTAGTACATGTCATAGCAGCCAAAGCAGTAGGGTTCAAACATAACCTTTCAGATGAGTGGAAAGTGTATGCAAAACAAGTAAAAGCCAATGCTTCTAAGCTGGCAGAAGTACTTGTAGCTCGTGGTTATGATGTTGTCTCTGGCGGAACAGACAACCACCTTGTACTTGTAAGCTTCCTAGACAAAGACTTCTCAGGTAAAGATGCTGATGCAGCTCTTGGTGCTGCAGGTATCACGGTAAACAAAAACACTGTACCAGGTGAGACTAGAAGTCCATTTGTGACTTCTGGTGTACGTATAGGTTCTCCAGCACTTACAAGCCGTGGTATGAAAGAAGCAGAGTTTGAGATTATCGCTAACAAGATTGCTGATGTACTTGACAATGTCAATGATGCAGAACTTCATGCAAAAATCAAAGATGAAATGAAAGAGTTGGCTCAAAACTTTGTCATTTACGAAAAATCAATTTATTAATTAGGATTTTTCTATAAAAGTCTTTGATTTAGCATTTAACGTTGACCATTACTATATCAAACGTTCTACGATTGTTGAAAAAATAACTTTCAACAATCGTACTTTTTATGCAAAATTTGAGCGCATAGAAGAATCACTTTCTCCTCTTGTACTGAAACAACATCTTCATAGACAATATACCATTGCCGTACCCTTGCTTAAAGACAATCGTACAAACTATCTAGTCATTGAATATAAAGGCGAGGAACACCAACGCTTTTACCATCTTGTAAAACACCTCTTTAAAACCCTTGAGATAGACAACTATCATATCTATCAAGGTAAAGACAAAGAACGTTTACAAGTGTTTATAAAAGTGGGTACGATTACGTTAGAAGAAGCAGAAAAATACTTAACTGAGTATTCTGAAGCCTTAAAAGAAAAAATGACTAAAAAATGGAAAACACTTCCCTCCATGAGCCTTCCAAAAGCATATAACATTGTTACTCTCCCTTACGCCCTAATATAATATAGATAAATATGATATAATCACTTCAAAATAATATTTGGAGAGATTTCCCTTATGAATGATCACAATCTTGATGACCTCATTATCGATACCATACAACCCAACAACAGCAAAGCAAAAAGCTTTTTAACCATTATTGCGCTCTTTATTGTTGTATTGATTGTAGGGATTATCCTTGCAAAATCGTATAGTAACAATACAGACAATGCACCTCTTGCTTTTGATGACAACAGTTCTGTGACCATAGCCCCTGAGCTTAAACTCCAAGAACCAGAAAAAGTAGCTGAGCCAAAAGATGAACCATCACTTGCCAATATCATTGAAGAGAAAATCACCGAACCTGAAGCACCTAAAGAACCTGTGAAAGTAGAAGAACCAAAGCCAGTGAAAGAAGCTATAGTCACTCCTGTACCTGAGCCAAAAGTGGAGACCAAAACAAGTTTAGAACTCCCACCGACCGAACCAACGCAAACACACACTACACCTGCTGTAGTCAAACCTGAAGTTAAGAAACCAACTACACCAAAACTTGTTATTAAAAAACCTGTGGTACACACACCTAAAGCGACACCTTTAAAAAAATATTATGTACAAGTGGGCTCTTTTAAACAAAATCCTAGTCCTCGTTTTTTATCGGTTATTAAAAGCAGTGGTTTCCGCTATCTTGTCTCTAAACCTGATGCCATTGGAAACAAAAAACTTCTCATTGGGCCATACAAAACAAGAGCAGATGTAGACAAAGCACTTAAAGTGGTAAGAGACCGCATCCATAAAAGTGCCTTTGTTGTTCAGAAGTAGTATACGATGCACAAAACCATACTTTTTGACCAACTCACCCCTGTAGCACTGTATGGGAAAATCAAAGAGATTTTTCCAAATGAAATCACCATGCTTTTTGAATCAGTCGTCAACACCAGTGATGGGAATTTTTCCTTTATCACTATTGGGGCACAGGAGCATCTGAGTTACAAAAACAAGATAACCAGCTATACCGATGCACAAGGTAAGGAACAAACACTTACTCAAAACCCTTTTGCCTTTCTTAAGTCCTATTATCAAAATGTAGACAAGGATGCCTATAAGCAAAAAGCTGCTGAAGTAGGCTTCTCTTTTGTAGATGGATTCATAGGTTTCATCGCTTATGATATGGTAAAGGTTTTTGAACCCACGCTTGAAGAGAGTATGGATGACCTTTTAGACCCACTAGATACTCCAGACCTTGACTTGGTACGTCCTAAAATCATCATTGCCTACTCACACAAGTCTGCAAAGCTCACACTTCTTTTAAATGATACACGCATGCAAGCAGGCATAGAAGCGATAGAAGATCTTTTACATAACCCCTGCACACCTATGCCACTACAGGCTGTTACACTAGAGGGTGAAGGTACTTTCAGCATAGATGAAGCACGTTTTAAGGCACTGGTTGACGAATCGAAAGAAAGTATCCGTTCAGGCGATATTTTCCAAATACTTTTAGCCAATAGGTACACGCAAAAAGGGCACATAGACCCTTTAAGTTTTTATAGAGTTTTACGTTCAAAAAACCCTTCCCCCTACCTCTTTTTACTTGACTATGAAGATTTTTCCATCTGTGGGTCAAGTCCAGAGGTGATGGTACGCTTAACAGAGGGTGAGATACTCTTACGTCCCATAGCAGGTACACGTAAACGTGGTAAAAATGCTGCGCGAGACAAAGAGCTTGAAGATGAAATGCTCGCTGACCCAAAAGAATGTGCCGAACACCTCATGCTCATCGACTTGGGTCGTAATGATGTCGGACGTGTAGCGCGCACTGGTACAGTAAAAGTAACCGATATGATGCGTGTAGAGAAATACTCTCACGTCATGCATATGGTTTCAGACGTAGAAGCAAACATTGAAGAAGGCAAAGATATGTTTGACCTTTTTGCAGCGACCTTTACCGCAGGTACCATGACAGGTGCACCAAAGATAGAAGCCATGAAACTCATCGCCCAGTATGAAGGTCTTAAGCGTGGTTTTTACTCAGGCTCAGTCGGCTACTTCTCCTTTGATGGAAACATGGATTCAGCCATCACCATACGTACCTCACTCATCAAGCCAGACAGTATTACCTTACAAGCAGGCGCAGGCATAGTTGCTGACTCGGTACCTGAACTTGAATACTTAGAAGTCAAAAACAAACTTGGGGCCTTACTCGCAACCCTTAAAGAGATGGAAACACTCTAACATGTGCAAAGAACTTTTTGCCATATTTGGGAACCCTGTTTCTCACTCCAAATCTCCCCTCATGCATAACCTTGCCTTTCAGGGTTTGGGGATTGATGCTTGTTATACGCGTCATCTGTTAAAAGATGGTTCAACACTTAAAGAGACTTTCTTCAACTTAGGTCTTAAAGGCATCAACATTACCGTACCTCACAAAGAAGCAGCATTTAATGCCTGTGATAGTCTTGACCCTTTTGCACAGAAAATTGGCGTGGTCAATACCATTGTAGAACGTGAGGGAAAACTCCATGGGTACAACACCGATGCCCCTGGGTTTTTAAAGGCTATTGCTGAATTTAAAGAGGTAAAAACAGTTCTTTTTTTAGGTGCAGGTGGGACAGCGCAGTCTACATCTAGTATCTTAAAAGAGGAAGGGTATGAAGTCACTTTACTTAACCGTAGTGAAGGTCGTTTAGAAAAATACAAAGCCGATGGTTTTGAGACCCATACCTTTGAAACTTTTCAAGCCAAGTCCTATGACTTAGTTATCAACATGACTTCTGCTGGACTTGAAGATGAAAACCTCCCTGCTCCTACTCACATACTTGACAGTGTTATACCCAAAGCCAAAGCATGTGTAGATGTCATCTACGGGAAAGAGACACCCTTTTTGAAACTTGCTAAAAGCCACAATAAACCAACGAAAGATGGCTCAGATATGCTGCTCTATCAAGGTATTATTGCTTTTGAATATTTTAACAATCATCTCTTTAGTTTTGAGCAAATCAAAACACATATGCAAAGAGTATTTGACTTCAATTAACCTTTAGTCATTACACTACTGTTATAAAACTATAGAGGTTAAAAATGATTAATATATTGATGATAGAAGACGATGCAGAATTTGCAGAACTTCTCAGCGAATATCTTGCACAATACGACATAAAAGTCACCAACTTTGAAGACCCGTACTTGGGTCTAAGTGCTGGTGTGAAAAAATATGATTTACTCATACTTGATTTGACCCTACCTGGCATGGATGGGCTAGAAGTGTGTGAAGAAGTGGTAGAAAAGTATGATATACCCATCATCATCTCTTCTGCACGTTCTGATATCAATGATAAAGTTGAAGGCTTTGCTTTAGGCGCAGATGATTATCTTCCAAAACCCTATGACCCTAAAGAGATGTATGCACGTATTACTTCACTGCTTAGACGCTATTCAAAAGCAAAAAATACAGAAATTACTACCCCAAAAGGTGATTTTGAGCTCAAAGGCGACACTCTCTACTTTAAAAATGAAGCGCTATCTCTGACACCTGCTGAGTTTGAAGTACTTAACTTACTTGTTAAAAACCAAGGCATGACACAATCAAGAGAACAGATTATCAATACTGCGGGGAATATGAGCATTGATTCGCAAGGAAAAAGTCTAGATGTCATCATCTCTAAGATACGTACAAAATTAGGTGACAACAAACGTATACAGGCTGTGCGTGGCGTAGGATATAAGCTCGTATGATTACCTCACTACGAAGCAAAATAAGGGTTGTATTTTCCATTACCCTACTTTTACTCGGTGTACTTTTTATCTCTTCTATCAAGTATGACCGTGCAATGCATGAAGAACATACTGTCGATCAAGAAAAAGCCATCACCCATTACCTTTATGACTATTATCTCAAATATGGCACAATAGATGAAGCATATCTTGATGCTCAAAATGTCTCGCTCATCACAGACAAGGGTATGGTTGTACAGATTGAGCGTTTTTTTAAAGACAAAGGAGAACTCAAACGTTATGCTGTCGATACCTACCATCTTAAAAGAGTGATGATTATCAATAACGACCATTTTAAACTCATATTGGAAAACAAAAATAAAGTCAAGTTTCCTATCAAGCGTGCTATTATTTTTTCTATTGTTTTTCTCTTGATTATAATGCTTTATCTTTGGATTATGAAAAGTTTACTGCCACTTTCTACACTTAAAAGCCAAATACAAACTTTTTCAAAAGGAAACCTTGATATAGAATGTAAAAGTGATAAAGCAGATGAGATAGCAGAAGTTGCCAATGAATTTGACCATGCCGTAACCATGATAAGGGAACTCCTTCACTCCAGACAGCTTTTTTTACGTGCCATCATGCATGAACTTAAGACACCCATAGGCAAAGGTAGATTAATCGCAGAAATGCTACCAGATGAAAAGAACAAAGCCCGTATGCACAGTATTTTTGAGCGCTTAAACTTACTGATAGATGAGTTTGCCAAGATTGAAAAGATTACTTCTAAAAACTTTGACTTAACCATTAAACCCTATAAAATGTCTGACTTGGTAGAAGCAAGTATCGACCTGCTTATGGTCGACAACCCTCAACATCTTATAGATACAAAAATCGAGCAAGATTATATAGTAGAGGTAGATTTTGAGCTCTTTACGCTCACCCTTAAAAACCTACTCGATAATGGACTAAAATACAGTATAGATAAGCATATAGATGTAGTACTTAAAGATGAATCTCTCCAAATCATTAACAAAGGTGATGCATTGAGTGAACCCCTAGAGAACTATTTTAAACCCTTCCATACTTCCAAAAAAGGCTTAGGGTTAGGGCTGTATATTGTAAAAAGTATCTTGGATATTCATAAGAAAGAATTACGCTATAACCACGAAGAAGGCAAAAACATCTTCATGGTTATTTAAACATTTTATAAGCGATACCTTTAGCCTAAATCTCGAAATAGGATTCTTTGAATTTCTATTTCGATATTTGGGTTTAGGCTTCAGTAATCGCATCTGAAAGTGTAAATGAAAGCTCTAATGCTTGAGAAGCATTGAGTCTTGGGTCACACTGAGTATGGTAACGGCTCGCAAGTCCTTCATCATCTATAGGAGAAGACATACTGCCTGTACACTCAGTGACATCATTTCCTGTCATTTCTAAGTGGATACCTGCTGCCACCGTACCCATCTCTTTGTGGATAGCAAAAAACTGTTCAACTTCAGAAAGAATGTTGTAAAAATTTCTAGTTTTAAAGCCTGTAGATGACTTCTCAACATTTCCATGCATTGGGTCTATCGTCCACACTACATTTTTTCCTGCATCTCTTACTTTTTTAAGCAATGGAGGAAAAGCCTCTGCAATCTTACTTGCACCCATACGTACGATAAGATTGAGTCTTCCCTCTTCATTGTCAGGATTTAGTGCATCGATGAGTTCGATGAGTTCATCTTCACCCATGCTTGGTCCTACTTTACACCCTACAGGGTTTTGAATCCCTCTAAAGTACTCAATATGCGCTTCAGTCAAATCTCTTGTTCTGTCCCCAATCCAGAGCATATGTGCAGAACAATCGTAGTATTCGCCTGTATCTGAATCTTTACGTGTCAAGGCTTCTTCATAGTTAAGTAACAACGCTTCATGTGAAGTATACAGCGTAGTTTGATGTAGTTGAGGCATCATGTCAGACGTCAGACCACAAGCTGCCATAAACTTCATAGAGTGGTCTATTTTATCTGAAAGTTCATCATATTTTTTTCCTAATGGATTGCCTTTAATAAACTCAAGGTTCCACTGATGTACTTTATTTAAATCTGCCAAGCCGCCACGTGAAAAAGCACGAAGCAAGTTTAGTGTAGATGCTGACTGATTGTAGGCTCTTAACATATTTTTAGGGTTTGGGACACGTGCAACTTCATTAAATTCAATACCATTGATAATGTCTCCACGGTATGAAGGTAGTTTTACGCCATCAATCTCTTCAAAGTCTGAAGATCTTGGTTTTGCAAACTGCCCTGCAATACGCCCTACTTTTACTACAGGCTTACCTGTCGAATACATAAGCACCATGTTCATTTGAAGCATGAGTTTAAAAAGGTTTTTTATATTCTTCGCATTAAAGTCAGAAAAACTCTCTGCACAATCTCCACCTTGGAGCAAAAATGCTTCACCACGTCCAGCAGCTGCCAGTTTCTCTTTTAGTCTTCTTGCTTCACCTGCAAAAATAAGTGGCGGGTACGAACTCAATTCTGATTCTACTTTTTCAAGTAATGCCTTGTCTTCATATGTTGGTTGCTGCTTTATAGGAAAATTTCTCCAGCTACTTGGTGTCCAACTCATAGTCTATCCTTGTGTAGGCATCGATATCAAAATATCTTGCCCAAAAAATTAATGCAATGATTATAGCTTAAAAAGTATGAAAATGATATGGATAACTTCTCTTTACTTAAAATAGTTTAAATTTTAGTACAAATTCAATATTTTATTGAAAAAAAAGTATCTTTTCACATGGTGAATAAGAAGTGAATAACTCATATTAAAAAATGCAACCCGTGTTTTAGGGGGTGTGAATAAGTGTGTTACTTTTTGTATATATTGTAAATGTATTCACTCACCAAAAAGGTAAGTGAATAGTATGTGAAAAGCAGATGTATATCTCGATGAAGTAGATTACTCTGCAATCACATTAAATGTCTCTTCAACACATGTTTTATAATCACCTTCTTTAAAAGCACTGTATGGCGTTTGATAGTTCACAAGCTGACATTTGTATGATCTTCCATCACTTGTTTCACTACTCCAACTCCAATCTTCTTCCCAGTATATAGGCAATGCTCCCGCACCATCACTAGAAAATTGTTTCATATTGGCACACCCAAGTACCTCATCATCTGCAACGATGTTTCCTAAATAATTACTAAATTCTTTGTAATACGTAATACGATTGAGTGATTGTGATATCTCAGTACTTCCACCACATTCTACACCTCCATTTATAATATTTGTTGTTGCACCAAATCCAGGTACAAGTCCATTGCTCACGTCATTCGCATTTGCAACCCAAGTACCGTCTACCACATGAAGCATACTTGGTTTAGGCGGTTGAGGATACACGAAAAAGAACACTGCACTTGCAAGGTTATACCAAGTGTCTGCTACCAGTTCAGGGTTATCAAGTAAGGTATGGACATCACCTGTCATCGCTTCTGAAAATGGTCCATAGTTATAGTTGTAACTTAACTGTTTTGCACCTCGTCCAAAATAACTCTTATAGTCACCATCTTCAAAAGTACCACAAGGAAATCTTTTACCTTGCCAAATAGTTGGATTACATTCACTGTTATATCCATTTTTCATCGTTTCATTCCATCCTAGTTCACGAACATAGACTAAGCCCTGTCTCCACTCTGGAACTGCAACACCTGATGTATGTCCACCAGTTTCCTGTGTAAAATGTGCAAACATTGTAGCAAGTGATTGTCTACAAATTAGCCCTGCGTCCCTGCCATCATCATAATCACCACAAAATGCAGGGAATTTTCCTGCTGCTTTCAAGAAGTTTTCATAGGTATACTCTGGTGACCTTTGAGGGAAAAGATACTCCCAATCCTCAGCACTTACTATGGTTTCTATGCGCTTCACATTTGAAGGATTTTCTGCCCTTAAAGCGATGATTTGTTCTACTTCGCTGTTTGGTAATGTGCGAATAGACGCTTTTACTTCATTCATTTGTGGCGTATTGGTTAAGGCTGCTTCATCTTCCTCAAGTTGCGCCAAACTCACAGTTTGTGTATTTGTACTCTCTGTTGTATTTGTTTCATCTACCGTTCCTGATGTATTAGTTTCAGAGCCTGTGTCTGTCACAGGTGTAGTATCACTTACTTCTTTCCATGGTCCCCATTCTTCTGAGCCAGGGATATCACCTTGTGTCCACCATTGTGCCTCATATTTTTTATTGGTATACACTATCACTTCACCACCTGTATAAACCGTTTCTGCATTCCAAGTGTCATTGTCACTAACAGGGTTTGTTCCTCCACTAGTAGTATTATTGTCCATAGAACCACTGTCAGTCGTATTACTATCATTATTATTGTCTTCCGAGCCACCGCCAGTCGTGTTATTATCATTATTACCTGTAGTGTTGTCTGTTGTAGAAGTGCCTACTACTTCCCATGGTCCATACTCTTCTGTCCCTGGAATATCACCTTGTGTCCACCATTTTGCTTTATACGTCGTATTATTATAACTCACAATATCACCCGCAGTATAAACAGCTTCTGCACTCCATACCGTAGCGGTATTACCTGTATCCCCACCTGTTGTTGTATTGGTATCTGTACCATCTTGTGTGGTGTTGGTATCTGATGTGTTATCTGTGTTACCCGTTGGAGTATTACTCTCAGCGCTGATACCATTTGGATAAAATCCTTGATAGATGACATTCAGTAAACTTCTTGAATCCGCAGAAGGTACATCAGCAGAAAGTTCCCAAATAATCATTCCTCCTAGTTGATTATTTTTAACATAATCCACTTTGGCACCAAGTGAACGTTTATTTTCATAGGTATAAAATTCTTGTTTTTCAGCACTGTAAAGGTAGGGTGCTTCCGCCTCGCTATCATAATACTTAACAAAACTTGGATCGTTTTCCATGTCTACCAAATGATAGTATGGATTCATACCACCTGCAACACCTCCATCCCAAACACCATTTGCTCCTCCACTTGCTTGAGCTAACAATCCTGTGAGTCCATCGCTTGGATTATTTTGTACCACACCTTTCCATCCCCGTGAATAAAATGGTGTGCCTACTATCAATTTCTTTTTATCTACACCTAAAGAGATAAATTTTTCTACTACATCTTGGACATTTAAATTGTCATTCAGACCTGCTTTTGGATACAGTGCACTCTGATGATTTGTCACACCGTCCCATGCACTGTGCATATCATAGGTCATAATATTTAAAAAATCTAAATACTGTGCATAATTTTGAGGTTCTGAGAAATCAATATTGACAAAAGCTGCACTTACTGCTGCTGTAAGTTGATAATATTTTCCGTCTTGTGTCCCAGCCGTATCCAAATGTGCTCTTAATGTTTGTAAGAGTAGTCTAAAAGTCTCTTTTTCACTTGCATCTGCATTTGGTGTACCTTGGTCATTTGGATTATCTGAAAGATCAGGTTCTCTTGATGCACCAGGGTACTCCCAGTCAATGTCGACACCATCCATTTTATGTGTACGTATATACTGTATTACACTTGCTGCAAATTGATCTCTAGCAGTCTGTGTTGCTGCAACATCATGAAAATTTCCAGACTGAGACCACCCTCCTACGGAAACCATCACAGAAAGATGAGGATAATCCTTTTTCAGTTTTTCAAACTGTCCAAGATTACCTTTATATGGGCTGTCCCATGCTTCACCGTGTGTCACCTCATTTGCTGCATAATTGTCAAAATCTGCTATAAGTCCATCTTTGATAGTAGCAAATGCATAATTTAAATGCGTTATCTTTGCAAAAGGTACATCCTCAGGCGCATAATTATTATGACCATCGTAAATTCCCCATTCAGGGAAATACCCTACGATTTTTGTCATGTTGTCCAATTCTATTTTAGACGGTGAAGCAAATAATGCCGCTGAAGCCAAGGTCGATAAGAGTAAAACTCTTGAGTACTTTTTAATTCCAAACATAGTGTTTCCTTTCATATTGTTAATCTATGTAAAGGAACTATATACTTTCTAGAGATATAATATAAGAGCATAAAAAAATTATTTATAAAAAAATCTGCCTATCTATTTAGTAAAGGGATACATATTATATGAAGTTTGGTACCTACATAAAGATGTGCAGAGAACGCTATGAACTTACACAAGAAGAACTTGTCAACCATCTCTATATGCATGATGACCTTTTTATCAAACTCGATGTTGTTACGCTAAGTAGATGGGAAAGAGAAGTAACACGTCCAAACTTTGAACGGCAAAGAAAACTGATTCAAGCCTTTAGAAAATTTAGCGATGATATTTTTCCGGGGCATGCCTTACTCGATGCAGCACATATTTTACAACAAACCACACAACTAGGCATCACAAAAATTGTAGGCAAGCATAAACGCTATATATTAGATTTTCCTAAAGATCTTATTAATATTAATAACATTACGATTTCTGATATGAAAACTACATCATATTTTGAGTCATCTCTAAAACTTACCTATCAATTGCATAAGAAAATTACAAATAATGTTTCAAATCTCACCCAAAATCATTTTAAAATATGGGCTTCACATCCAAAAAGTTTTTTTCTCTTAGCCAATTATGATGAACATTTCTTTGGTATGCTATTTTCATTATCATTGACACAAGAAGCATTCAACAGACTTTTAGCAAGAGAAATGAAAGAATCAGATATTCAAGAAGAACATTTTGCCAAAGAGGGAGAAAAAGAGTATGTATATCCCTTAGGTTTTTTTGCCTATTCAGAAGAAAGTGCTACACAACTACTCCTTGCACACTATCATTACCTTGTATCTCACCAACACACCATAGACGAAGTAGGGATACTTGTCAAAATAGAAGAGGGGCATAAACTGGCTAAAGAACTAGGACTTCATCCAAGCACAGATATGTCAACACTTCCTGTAAGTTATAGAGCCAAGATTGAAGATACCTTATTAAATGACAATGCCTTAAGTATTGTCTTTGAAAAATTCAAACCTAAAAATAAATGAGAAAATCCAGTTACTTTTTCACCACAAAAGTAACAAAGTTTGCCCACTGAAAAACTGTCTCTATTTTTGTAAATCCTGCATCTTTACACATCTGTATATTTTCTTTGATGGTAAAAGGAATAAGTACATTTTCCAAAGCTTCACGCTTTTGCGCTATCTCATATTCACTGTAGCCTTGCTCTTTTTTGTAGTCATAATAGATGTCTATCATCTGTTTGTCTAAGATTTTATCTTCAAAAATAACTTTCTCGGAAAAGATAAACATTCCATCATCATTTAACCCATTATATAGTTTCTTCATCAACTCCAAACGCTGCATAGGGCGAATAAATTGCAAGGTATAGTTTGCTACTATGATATCTTCATTCTTGTAGTCATACGACAACATATCCGCCAGTTCTAGGCTGATGTTGGCACCAAAGGCTTGGCATTTTTGTTCTGCTCTGTCTAACATTGCCTGAGAGTTGTCCAAACCTTTTAGCTTCATCGTGACATGCATTTTAGAATGTAAGTCTAGTAAGAATTTTGCTGTAGAAGAGCCTAAGTCAAGTACTTTTGTGCCTTCTTTTTGCTCTGCCAAGATAAGCGATATGACTAACTTTCTCACCTCATCATAAAAAGGAACAGAACGAGAAAGCATATCATCAAATACAGAAGCCACTGCCTCGTCAAATTCAAATTTTTTACTTATTTTTTCTGTGAACACTTTATCTTTCATTCATCTTTACTTTCTTTTTAATTTGCTAATTATATCAAAGTGTTCTACATTTTATGTGACTTTAAATCCAAGTAAGTCTATCTTTTATCTTTATAAAAGGTTATTATATTAGAATATAATCCATGAAAACATTAACTATACTGATTGTAGAAGATGATCAAACCACTTCTGCCATACTTACCCACATGCTTGAACCGTATGCAGACACTATAGTAACGGCTAGAGATGGGATAGAAGGATGTGACTTATATAAATCGTATGCACCTGATATTATTTTATCAGATATCAATATGCCAAAGATGAATGGCTTAGAGATGATAGAAAAAATACGAAAAATCGATCAGAATGTTAAAATAGCAATATTTACAAACTTCGAAAAACGAGATACACTTATACGTTCCATAGAACTTGGGGTCAATCAATTTTTCTCAAAACCATTTGATGCCATAAGTTTTGAAAAAATGATGAAAAACCTTTGTAACGAAGTACTTGAAAAACGCGCTGCAAGTGATGCTATAAAACGTCAAGAAAACATTTTACAAACCATGAATCAAATGGCACATAACTTTTTGCAAGAATCCAACTGGCGAGAAACACTAGGAGAAGAACTTGCCAACCTCAAAAAAGCCACGGAAGTCTCGTCTATCTTTCTTTATAAAAACAAAATAGAGAAAAAAGAACTTTTGGCACAACAACTTTTTTATCTCAACGACAATCAAAACGCTAAGACAAAAGAGGTACTCAGTTACACAAAAGACCATCTAATGGGTTGGAAAAACCAATTAGAAAAAGATGAACTCATCAATGGGTGTAAAAAAGACTATAACAATGCGAAAAAGAAACTTTTAGACCTTTTCAAAATCAATTCGCTACTTATACTTCCTATTTTTGTTCAAGGAAAATGGTGGGGCTTCCTTGGTATTGGTGATGAAGAAGACCAAGTTCTTGCAGAAAGCCATGTCGAGATTTTAAGTACTGCCACGTCTATTATAGGGGCAGCCATAAGCAACACCCGAAACTTAAAATCTCTACAGATGTCTTCTGCTGTCTTTGACCATACTATCGATGGTGTCCTTGTCACCGATGTCGATAATAACATCGTACATGTCAACGATGCATTTTTGGAAATCACAGGCTACAGCAGAGAAGCTGCCATAGGGAGAAACCCTCGTGTATTAAAATCTGGTAAACATGACAAGCATTTTTACAAAAAAATGTGGTCACAACTGGCAGAAGAAGGCTACTGGCAAGGAGAAATCACCAACCGTAAGAAAAATGGTGAAATCTATATAGAATGGTTAAGTATTAATACTATTAAAAACACAAAAGGGGAGATAGAAAACTATATCGGTATCTTCTCAGATGTGACACATCAGCGTAAAGATGAACAAGACAATGCCTATCTTGCCACACATGATCCACTGACAAAGCTTTCTAACAGACTGCTACTCAACGACAGGCTTGAGCATGCCATAAACCACGCTTCGCGTTTTGGTAAATGTATTAGTCTTATATTTTGTGATTTGGATAACTTTAAACCGATTAACGATACCTATGGACATAACGTAGGCGATGAAATACTCAAACATGTTGCAGCGTACTTAAAAAAGTCCCTACGAAAAGAAGATACTATTTGTCGATTTGGAGGGGATGAATTTGTCATTCTCATAGAAGAACTAGATAATTTTGAATTTTTAAATAATATCTTACGTAAAATCAATGATATCACCAATACCCCATGCATCATAGATGGCAATACTATCCATATCGGTATGAGTATCGGAGCTTCTATCTTCCCTGATGATGGTATAGATGCGCAAGAACTCATCAAATCTGCTGATGAGGCTATGTACAAAGCCAAAGAGCAAGGGAAAAACTGTATCGAGTTCTCGAAGTTTGACATCAACCAATACTGTCTCCGTCAGATTGAAGCACCAAACAACTACTCTATCTAAAGGGAAGTGCTAAAAGCATTACCCTCTACCTATAAAATCCTGCATTATTTTATAATATCTTTTATCTGAAGAGATATCTATATGCCCTCTATTTTTAATAATAATCACTTCTAAACGTTTTTTATCAAAGGCATCAATGAGTCTTTGTGTATTTTCTTTGGGGATGACCTTGTCTTTTTCTGCGATGACTATGAGCGTTTTTGCTTGAATGTCTTTTACTCTTGAAAGCGAATCGTATTGATCATTCAGTAAAAAAGAGACAGGGTAGATAGGGTAACGCTCCTGTGCCACATTTACAATGCTGTCATAGGGTGTAATAAGTGCCAATTTTGAAACCTCTCTGTGTGCTGCCACATAGGTAGCGATGCCTGTACCAAGACTTCTGCCACCAACAGAGATACGTTGGTGCATAGACTTTATAATGTCATAGAGTTTTAACGCATCTTTGTAAAGTGCCCTTTCTGTTGCTTTGCCTGTACTCTTACCGTACCCTCTGTAGTCCAAAAGATATACTGTAAAGTCAGGAAACTGCCCTGCGATATAGTCAGCACTTTGTGCCATTGATTCTGCATTGCCACCAAAGTAAAGTATGGCATTTTTATGCCCTTTATTCAAGACAATCACATTGATAGATTCACCATCATTGTGCATCGTCATATGATGGTATGCTGTCTTGGTATCTGCAGTAGGAAAATAGAGATAGCTACGTTGATTGATATAGAGAAAGACTCCCATCCCTACATAAGCTAAAAGGATGAGTATACTTATTTTCTTGATAATCCTCTTCATCCAAGTACTTCTTTTGCCTTGGCAATATCTTGACCTATCTGTTCTTTTAAAGCTTCCAAACTTTCAAACTTTTTATTGGCACGTAGAAAATCGATAAACATCATCTCTACCTTACCTTCAACTTCACCTATATCACCTGATAAGATATGTGTCTCAACGGCAAAAGAGTCATCGGTAGTCACTCTGTGTCCTAAGAAACTTACAGAGTCCAGCCACTCTCCTTTTATTTTGGTGCGAGTGGCATAAACACCTTCCAAAGGCAGTTGATACTCCTTGACATTAAGATTGAGTGTAGGTACCAGTTCTTTTTTGCCAAGCCCTTGTCCTGCGACAACCATACCATCTATGCTATAAGTTCTACCCAGAAGCTTATTTGCCATAGCGATGTTACCCTCACGCAAATAGGCTTTAATCGTACGAGAATGTACAGCTACCCCCTCAACTCCTACCTCATGCACTATCTCTACCTTGCCGTCAAAAAGTCTCTGTAGAGTCTTGCCACTCCCTGACTTGTCTTTACCAAAAGCAAAGTCATAACCCACGACTATCGTCTCAAGAGAGGGAAAGTCTGTTTGAAGTTTGTCTATAAACGCTTCTGGAGTCAAATCTTTGATGACATCAAAGTGATAAAAACAGCACACCTTAGAAGTAAAATTCGCACGTTTATACCCAGACGTCAGATACCCACCATTACGTTCTATAATCACAAGTGCATCTACTTTCCCTGCAAGTGTCTGATGGGCAATATGCATCCCATCAAAAGAACCAATGGCGATGGATTGTATGGTGTTATTGTAAGCCAATTATTTATCCGTTTTTACGAAATGGTAAAGATACTCTTGGTTCCCCTCTTTCCCTGTCACTTTGGACTCACTCTGATGCACTTCATCCCAGCCAAGCTTCTTAGCCTCAGCTTCAAACTCCTCTTTACGTCTAGCTATGGTATCTAAGTCTTGCACCACACCTTTTGAGTCACGCTTCACATCTTTCCCTACTTCAAACTGTGGTTTATAGAGTATGACAATGTCACACCCAATGCCAGCCAATCTATCTATGTCATCGGTTATTTTTAAAATAGAGATAAACGATACATCACAGGTAATAAGGTTAAAACGCTTTTCACTCTGAAACTCACGGATGTCCGTACCTTCATGTAAAGAAAGCTTCTCATTTTGACGCAACGAAATATGCAACTGTTCAGAACCCACATCTACACAGTCCAATGTGCTCACATCATTTTCAAGCACTATTTGGGCAAAACCACCCGTGCTTGAGCCTATATCTAATGCCACTGCATCTTTCATGTCTATGGTATGCTCCATTAAAAAACTCTCAAGCTTACGAGCCGCACGGCTCACATAAAACTTCTCATTTTCCACATCCACCACAGAGTTCTCATCTACTTTGGCAGAAGCCTTAGCTTTCTTACCATCTACAGTAACCTTACCCGCTTTTATCGCATCATTCGCACGGTTACGACTCTCGTAATAACCCTCATCTACTAGGTATTTGTCTAGTCTCATTAAAATCCATTCACTAAAAAATCTAAAGCATCTACAATCTCTGTACGCTTATCTTCAAGGTTATCTATAGCATTACCAAGCATCGTAGCAGGGATACCTGCTATATCCATCGTGGATATATAGAGTTTTTCTCCATCTATATCAAAAATAGGATTGAGATGTGCAATAGTATGGCTATCATTACACAAAGGTATAACAACTCGAAGTTTGGAGATACTGTTTATCTCATGTGTAACATCTAAAAGATAAGGAAACACAGAAGCATTTTCTCGACTGTTTCTATCATAAGTCAAACTGTGCCACTAAAATC
Source organism: Sulfurovum sp. (assembly GCA_027012955.1). GTDB lineage: Bacteria > Campylobacterota > Campylobacteria > Campylobacterales > Sulfurovaceae > Sulfurovum. The sequence goes on along the minus strand of JALUYL010000103.1, from coordinate 6,647 downwards.
TCCTGATGCCATCAGAAAAACAACCATATTTCTCTATACGTTCATTCTGTTTGTCTATCGCCTCTTTATTCTCTTCAAGCCACTGTTGTTCTTCTCTCTTTCTAACCACCTCAGCCAAATAGGCTTCAAAGTTTTTAGAGATATTGATTTTGTAAGCTTTTGCTTTTTGGAGTAAATCAGAATTAATCGTCACATTCGTTGCTTTTTTGATGGCATTTTCATTATATATAACAGACATGTGCATCCTTTATGTGGGTATCATATGTGGTATTATATCATATTTAAAAAAATCCTATACTTGATGTGTAGTCTAATAAGTTATAAAGGAAAACTGCTTATAATATTACTGAAAATTAAAATTTAAGGAGATAAAATGTCTTGTAGTATTTGTGGAGCAGGAAATCATGATGCAAGAAACTGTCCTAATACATCCCGTTGTAGTGTTTGTGGAGGAATTGGACATAATGCGCAAACTTGCCCAGAGGCAAGGAGATGTTCGATTTGTAATGGAAGGGATCATGATGCAAGAAATTGCCCCGTGAAAAATAAAAGATAGTTATGGGTTTCTTTGACAAAGCATTAGATTTAGCAAAAAATCTTACTGAATCTTTTTCTGCTCAAGTAGAAAAGACTGCCAATGAACGTAGAGAAATTATACAAGAACTTGAGCCAATGAGCGATACTGAATTAATTACAGTTCTAAATGATGATAGCTGGGGTAATAGTAGAAATAAAAGGAATATTGCTTATGGTATTCTAAGAAAACGTGGTTTTAAAGATGAAGATTTAAAATACGAACAAAATGACTAAGGAATAAATTTCTAAAGTTTCCATTGTCTTAATGGAAACTACACAATCCCCCTCATCTCATCCTCAGTCAAAGTAGCCACACCCAAACTCTCAGCCTTAGTCAACTTCGACCCAGCATCTTCCCCATAAATCACATAATCCGTCTTCTTAGACACAGAGCCACTCACCTTAGCCCCAAGTTTCTCTAACATCTCTTTCACCACACCACGGCTCACAGACATAGAACCTGTGAGTACCACTGTTTTATCTTTAAATGGATTTTCCTCAGCTTCTACTTTCTCTTCTACTGTAGGTTGTACCTCATCGAACAATTTTAAAACAAAATCATGATTCACTCGCATAAACTCTAACAATGAGTTCGCCATTTCTTCACCTATGCCATCTATGGCTACTACCTCTTCAAAGGTTGCATCGACTATGCCAAGTCCAAACTCTAAAGCCAAAGACTTACCTGCTACCTCGCCGATGTGTTCTATGCCCATAGCAGAGATGAGTCTGTGCAGTGGTACGCCTTTTGTGTCAGCTATGGCATCTAGTAGCTTGTTAATACGCTTCTCTTTGAAGCCTTCCATACCCTCTAAGTCCTCAGACTTTAGATAATACAGTCCTAAAATATCTGTTATTTTTTCCTCTTTGACAAGTATCTCCACTATCTTAGAACCAAGCCCATCAATATTCATGCAGCCCTTTTTAGCAAAATGTATGATGGAATTTACCACTCTGTCTGGACAGTCAAGGTTCTGACACTTGATGAGTGTACCCTCATCTAACACTTCAGAGTGACAAGTAGGACACTCTGTAGGACGGCTGATAGGTTTTTCTGAGCCGTCACGTCTATCGGTAAGAACTTTGGTGATTTTAGGTATCACATCTCCAGAGCGTATGAGTATGACGCTGTCACCTATCATCAGCCCTTTACGTTCTATCTCATCGAAGTTATGTAGGGTGGCACGTGCTATGATGGCACCATCTAAGTCAACAGGTTCTACTTCTGCTACGGGAGTGAGTACGCCTGTACGTCCTACCTGTATAGTAATATCATTGACCTTTGTAACTTTTTCTACTGCTGGGAATTTGTACGCACACATCCACTTGGGTACTTTGACGGTGTAGCCTAAGTCCTCTTGCAGATGCACATCATCTACCTTAACGACCATTCCATCCATCATCATAGGGATTTCATCTCGCTTGCTAATGAGGAACTGATAGAATTCTTCTATCTCTTCTATGGTGTTACACTCTTTTGAGTATGGTGGTTTGAGAAATCCTTGATTGTACACAAAGTCCATCTTTTCAGAGAGTCTGCTTTGGGTTAAGCTATTTTCCCCAAGTCCCCAAGGGTAAAAGACCAACCTACGCTTCGCAGTGACAGATGAGTCTAACTGTCTTAGGCTCCCTGCTGCTGCATTACGTGGGTTTGCAAAAGGTGCTTCACCTTCATCGATACGTTCTTTATTGATGATTTCAAAATCATCTTTACGTATGACTACTTCTCCACGTATCTCTATAAGCCCATCATAGTCTATAGTAAGTGGTACAGAGCGTATGGTACGTACATTGTCCGTCACCTCTTCACCTATGACACCATCCCCACGGGTAATGGCACGTACAAACTTGCCACCCGCATAAAGCAAGTTCATACTTGCCCCATCGAACTTAGGTTCACAAAAGTAGTCACATTTCCCTACATTTTTCTCTACCCTGTCCAGCCACTCTTGTACTTCCTCTGTAGTAAAAACATCTTCCATACTCCACATACGCTTGATGTGCTTAGCTTTAGAAAACTCATCACGCACCACACCACCCACACGCTTGGTAGGAGAATCTTCTACTACCTCATCAGGATGTGCTGTCTCATAGTCCAACACTTCATGGTAAAGCTTGTCATACTCTTCATCTGTAGCGATGGGGTTGTCATCTACGTAGTAGGCATGTGCCCATTTTTTAAGGGTTTCTATTTTTGTTAAATATTGTTCTTTTGTCATTTCTTATTTTTATTATCCATATCTTTCATAGATTCAACTGTGTCATCATTTGGTATTTCATATTCACCTATCATTTTCCATACCACCTCTAACAAATCACTCAAATAATCTCTACAGACATAATAAATCACTTCAGCATCCAAATCAAAATAATGATGTGACAATACGTCTCTAATACCTTTTACTTGTTTCCACTCAATTTGAGGATATGATGAGAGAAGTGCTTTATCAGTAAGTTTATCTATCTGCTTAAATGCTTCACCAATGGCAATAAGTCTCATAGAAATGCTATCAAGTTTCTCAAGTCCTATTTCGTTCTCTAAAAAATCATCTACTACACTAATGGCTTTAAATCTAGATTGTATCAACTCTATCGAATAAGCAATATCCTTTAAAGACATTACAACAATGATATCTTCGTTAGACATAGGTGATATCTTTCTCAATCATCGTTTTTAAATGTGATTTCAAATGACTATGCTCGCGTACAATATCTACAGAACGCAATAATGCTTCTTCTATCTCTTGCTTAAGTCCTATGACCTTAAAAAGATTTGGCTTCATTTTGACAAAAATATCTATATCACTTTTAGCTGTTGCTTCTTCTCTTGCGTAAGAACCAAAAAGACCTATTCGTTCTATATCATATTTATTTATAAATTCATTTTTATGTGTAAATAAATAATCTAGTATCATCTGTTTTGTCATAGAATACTCCTTGTACTTTTTAAATATTATACCTTATTATGCATCTGCTTCTAAAAATGTTTCTACCAAGGTGGCGACCTCATCGATTCCCTCGGTAGCTTTTGCATAGATACGTGTCTTAAAATACTGGTCTATGTTTTCATCTCTATCGAGATTTAAAAGTACTGAGTTTTCAACAAGTTGTGCGATGTATGCAGTGTCTATCACTTGTCCACTCGTACCGATGACCACTACCATCTCGGCATAGTTGTAAAGTTCACGAAGATGTTCATACGCGGGTGCAGCTTCACCAAACATCACCACATTATGACGTACATCATCAGAGCTACAGGCAGGACATGTTTTACCTTCTTGTGAACTGTAGCCTACAAAAAAGACTTCCCCACAACTCTCACAACGTAAATCTGTCAGTGTCCCATGCAAATGTATCACATCTTTACACCCCACACGCTCTAACATGTCATCTACATTTTGTGTAAGTATCTCAATCTCATCAGTGTGTCTGTTTTTAAGTTCTGCCAATGCTTTATGTGCATAGTTTGGCTCTTTGTTTGCCAAGTCTGCACGTCTGGCATCATAAAAGTCAGAGACCTTTTGACGGTCTCGCATCCAGCCTTGCACAGAACAGACTTCCTCTATGCTAAACTCTTCCCATAAACCATCACTGTCCCTAAAGGTACGTATGCCAGACTCAGCACTCAACCCTGCTCCACTTAGGATATATACTTTTTTATTGGTCATTTTTATGTATACACAAATAGTATAATAGCATCTTTTTTACCATAGAATACTCCTTGTACTTTTTAGATATTATACCCTATTGGAAGTTCTCTATAGTATAATCTGACTATGAAAAAAACATTTTTTATTATACTCTTTTTTTTAATTTCTATTCCTCTTGTGAGTATAGGTATAAGTCAATACAATATCATGAACCCCAAGTATGTACCTATACCCAAATATCTAAATTCATGGATACACACTCCATCTAAACATAATATAAAAATCTCAAAATATGAGACACAAGGTATTCCCTATTTACTTGTAGAATACGATGTCAATGGCACTATGTCAAAACGTTCAAAAAAACTTAGAAAACAAATGAGTGCTTATGGGTATACTCACGATGAACTTCAAAACAATGGGCTTCTTGTTATGTTTCATGGGAAAAATATGCGTAAAGAACACCTCTTACCTGTAGCCGAACGATATACAGCCGTCGGTTTCACCTGTGTGTTAATAGATTTACCTGAACATGGTGATAATAAAAACCCCATACAAAGTTATGGGCAGAACAATATAGAAAGTCACTATTTGACGACAGTCATAAAAGACCTCAGCTCTCACCGTGCAAAACTCTCTACACAAGCTCTTTATGTTTGGGGTATATCTTTAGGAGGTGCATTTGCCATTAGCAATAGTATTTATGTCAAGCCAAATGCTCTCATACTTATATCTACTTTTGACAAGCTTTCTTATATCTTAGAAGAAAAGTCTGAATATTTATTTGGTCAAACTCTAGGAAAGCTATTATATACGGGTCTAAACTATTCACTTTCATTCTTTTACAACTTTCACCCTGAAGAAATAGACAGTACAAAACATGCAAAAAAGTTGCATGTGCCTATTATGGTATTTCATGGGAAAAAAGATAAGCTAATTCATTATAGTCACGGAGAAAAATTATTTCAAAGTTTCCCAAATAAACACAAAATACTTATCTTAGATACCAATGGAAATCATGAAAATATACTCATTACTAAATATCCATTTTATGCACAAAGTGTCAAGTTTTTATTAGAATCTACTAAAAAGCACTAAACACCGCCAAAGCCTGCACATGCTCTTTCACATCATGACAACGCACAATGCCTGCCCCATTTTCCACAGCCTTCAGGTGAATAGCCAATGTCCCTGCCAAACGCTCTTCCACAGGCGTTGGAATAATCTTATCTATCATCGACTTTCTACTTGCACCTACCAACACTTCACACCCAAAAACTTTAAAATGTCCCATATTTTTAATAAGTGTAAGATTATGCTCTAAAGTTTTGCCAAAGCCGATGCCCACATCCAAAATAATGTTTTTTCTCTCCATACCCAAAGCTTCACATTGTGCTATACGCGCTTCAAAGAATTCAGAGACTTCCACCATGACATCGTCATAGCTAGGATTTTTCTGCATAGTCTGAGGTGTGCCTTGCATATGCATAATGCAAAGTTTGGCATCATATTTCACCGCTAGTTTAATGATGTCATCATCACTAGCACCTGTAATGTCGTTGATAAGGGTAAATCCACTTTTGAGCGCATACTTTACAACTTCAGTGGTATAGGAGTCCACAGAAAAAGTAGCCTTTTCATAGAGTTTTTCAGAAGCTATGGCATCACAGATGGGCTTCATACGTTCGAGTTCGACAAGCTCACTCACCGTCTGGGCATTTGGACGAGAAGAGACTGCTCCGATGTCTATGATATCTGCACCTTCAGATATCATCTGCTTTATTTGAGAAACAGCATCCTCTTTTTGAAAACGACTACCCTCAAAAAAGCTGTCATCATTGGCATTAATGACACCCATGATTTGTGTAGCATTACTTTTTACCGCAAGAAATTTTTTAAGTTCATTGGCAACAGTTTTAAGTCCAAAAGGTTGGGCTAACTCTTTTTTGGAGAGTATCTCCATATGTTTTCGCGTACCTATGAGTATACAGTCATACAGAGGTTTTTCACAAAGTATCACCCCACCTGGCACAGCCAAGTCCGCCCCAATGCTTAAAGCATCTTGCTTAAGTATGTTTGCAGCAGGACATTTAAGGTCTTTGATGAAAAAGTACATCAACTCCATCTTCTTAGCCATAATCCCCACACCACCAGACTCAACCCCAAGTGATTTAAGTGCAGACTTTTTATCTGTAATATTTCCTAATTTGTAGATGTACATCATTTATCCTCGTAGGGGGCGATTGCCATCGCACCTTTTTTTTAAGATATTTTCCCTTACGGCGAAAGTTTTATATTATAGAGCCACTTGCAGATTCCCAAAGACAACCCACAATTTAAGCTAAATTGAATTTCAAAAAAGCCCTTAAACCCTCATAAATGTTATAATTATCTACCAAAAAAAAACAACACTACAAGAAC
>JALUYL010000102.1 GCA_027012955.1 Sulfurovum sp. | reverse complement strand
CAAATGTGTAAATATGATTGCTATGACAGCATTTAAAGAGAATTTTTCTATTTTATAGAGACCTTCTGACTAAATATAGGCATTAAATCTGTAGGAGGAGTTAACCGACTAGCCCACTAATTTAATTTTAGCTAATTTTAAACGAGCTAATGTATCACCTTCTTCAAAAGTCCATCCATCTGGCATTGTTTGTTTTAGATTTAAATTACATTTTAAATCTAATTGTTCTTGTTCTTCTTTTGTAATTCTAGCAACTTTCCAGTGTTTATGAAGTAACCAAGCAATTTCTTCATTAGAAAGTTTTTCCTCTTCTAGTAATCGCCTTGTTTCCAATAAGAGAACTAAACGTGGGACAACGTGTTCAAGGTGTGTTTGTGAATTAACTTTAATTTCTTTTGATTTCCCCAATGAAATTAAATCTTCTTCTTTCTTGTTAAGTAAGTGCATAAATATATCTGTATTCCATCCACTTCCATATGCAATACATATTTTCATATGTTGGACATACACTAAGCATATATTGTAAATAAACTCATCTTTAGTCATTATTTTTTCCCATCATCATCACCACAAACGCAACCATAGTCCCAGCAAGTATCTGCCAAGCAAATCCAAGCTTAAAGTCCAATACTGTTCCCAATACATAAGGTTGAAGCAAAAACACTGTCATAAACCCACCAAGCAGTGCCAAGGGTACTGTCACTGCATTACCACGCTTGGTAAAGATAGCTGCACCAAAGACGCCAAGTAACCCAGTATAGGCAAATGCCATGACACCAAGAGCAAAACTAAGCAGAGGAAGCTCTGTGTAGCGTTGCCAGTAGTAGCTTAGCATCGCCATGGCTGAGAGTGATACTGCAAAGAGAAGCACTGCCATGCGTCCTGCTTTGACAAAGTGCATCTCATCGTTCAACCCTTGTTTCTCTTTCCATGGTCGGTAGAGGTCTTGTATGGCTACAGAACTCATGGCTCCCAGTACAGAGTTTGAGCTGGAGAGTGCAGCAGCAACGGCACCTACTGTTACGAGTCCACGCATACCCTCTGGCATCTCGTGGAGGATGTAGTACATAAAGATGGTGATTTTTTCTCCATCAAACTTCTGTACAACCTCGGTACTAAGGTGTGAAAGCTCTGGGTGTTGGTAGAAGAGGTAGAGTAACAAGCCGATACATAAAAATAAGATGGCTACGGGGATAGTCATATAGATACTCATCATCAGTGACTTTTGTGCCTCTTTTGCATTTTTACAGGTTAAAGCACGTTGCGTCATGTCTTGGTCTAGTCCATACGCTGCGATATTTAGTAGTAGCCATCCACCTAACAGTGCCCACACAGAAAAGCCACCAGACATTGACCAGTCTAAAAGTTTGAGTTTGTTATCTGTCTGTAGTGTAGAGAGCACTGTAGTAAAATCTGCATGGATACTCATATAAAGGTAGATGAGTACCGCAATCCCTGCCCCTATGTAGGTAATGGCTTGGATGATGTCAGAAAATATAACCGACTTTACCCCACCATAATAAGCATACGCCAAAGCCCCAAGCATCAAAATACCTATGGAGATAGCCACATGACTTGGTGTAATGTCCAAAAAAAGTATCATCGAGATGGCAAGTGCACCTATGTAGAGTCTAGCACCACTCGCAAAAAGACGACCGATGAGAAACATAACCCCTGCTTGCTTCTTGGCTTTTTCTCCATAGCGATGTTCTAAGAGTTCATAGACTGTGACAGCATTAATAGCGTAAAATCTAGGTATAAGCACTTTAGCCACAAAAAGCACAGCCAAAAAAGCAGAAAAGTAAAAGCCTAAAAAGGTTAAATCCTTCCCGTAAGAGTACTCAGGTCCCCCCAAAAAAGTAGCTGCAGACTGAGAAGTAGCAAGTACTGAGATAGCTACTGCAAACATAGGCACAGAGTTTCCACCTACAAAATAGTCACGTGTATTTTTTATTTTTGTTTTAGACAAGATAACGCTGGTAAGGGTTAATACTAAAAAATATGCGCCAAAAATACCCCAGTCTACAGAAGTAAATGCTGAGTTCATACTACCGTTTCCAAAGAACATATTTCTATATTTACATCAAGTTTATGAATGCCCTTGTCCTGCGTGATAAATGTTGTACATCCATGATGTACTGCACACTGTAGTTGCAGTAAGTCTTCAAAGTCTAGCTTCATTTGTCTTTTGCATGCATCCTGATACACATCCAAACTATCATGTAAAATATCTGCAAAACCATAGAGTTCAAAGTTTTCTTCAAGTGCCATAAAAAATCGTCCTATAATTTCACAGGATGTCCCATTTTTACTAGCGATATACTCGATAGTCGTCAATATATTTTCACTTGTTGCCAAAATATCATAATGCTCACATATTTGTTCATATACCTCTAGTGCTTTTTCATGATTAGGCCTACTAGGCAGTAAAATATCTAACAGGATATTTGCATCGAAAAATATTTTACTCATATTTACTGGCTTTTATAGCTTGGTGTGTATCTACCTCTACATCACCAAACTCTCCTACAAAATCCAATAGAGCTTTCTTTTTAGCATTTTTACGCTTTTTTTCTTTTTCTTCAATAAATTCCAAGACATCTTGGGCATATTTAGGTGAGACAAATATACCTTTTTGCGTATGTGTACGCTTGTCAAGAAGCTGTAATATATCTGCAGGCATTGCACCACGGATAAAATCACGAAATGATATTTGTTGTATTGTCATAAATATTCCTTATTGACATTTTATTTTATAATGTCATTATAGAACAATAATGTCAATATGTCAAATGCATATATTTATCTTTTTGGTGCTCTTTTCAAGCCCAAATCTCTCACAGATCTTCTCATCTCAGCCATAAACTTAACTCCAGGGTCAGACTTGACTGTTCTGTAACCTTTGTCTTTTTCTAACCAGAGTGGCGTACTCTCCATCTGTGTATACTCATGATGACCAATAAGATACTTAATGGTCGGATATTTATCTCTTAGGTAACGTATGAGGTCTTTGTTTGCCTGACGTTGTGCGGGTGTCAGGTCATCAATCTTGTTATCCTTCCCTCCTACATTTTCTACACCTATGCTAGAGTAGTTCAGCCCTATCACATGGCGTGCCATCCAGTTTTCTGGCATAAGTCTATAGATAGTCCCATCACGGTCAACCAAAAACTGTGCAGAGACATTGAGCTGTGAGGCTTTGGCGATGTCTTTTCTGTCGGTAAGGAGTCTCTGAGGTTTAAGACGGTTAAACGACTTCTCAAAGTCTGGCTCCGCTGTCCAGTGAAGCACAATGATTTTAGGAACTATCTCTATGTTCTCTACAGTTTTACCGTAATGCGTTTTGATATACTCTTTCGTCAGCGCAATTCGTTCTGCTACAAAGTCTATAGGTTTATCGATAATCTTCAGATTTTCAATAGGCTGTATGGGCTTTGTGGTACATACAAACTTCTTGATTGTAGGTTCTTCTTTTGCACAGGCAGTGAATGTGAGTAATGAGAGTGCAAGTAATAGTGTTTTATTCATCATAAGTCCTAGAGTATAATGGACTTATTGTAGCGTATCTTCTGTTTGTGTTTCTTTGTTTGAAAGCAATACAAACACCACTACCAACATAGGGATAGAAAGTGCCAATATATACGCAGGTACCATAAGCAAACCATGACGATTTAGATAGAAAAACCCTAAAATAAGAACAACATAGGCACCAATACGGTTGAGAGAAAGTGCTGCTTTTGTGTCGCGTATGGTTTCACCTATAGAGCGTCTATTTTTCTTCATACGTGCTTTTTCATCTTTAACAGCATCACGAATGTCTACACTCTCGTCTTCCACTATCTCTTCAGAGTAGAGATCATGCTCGTCTTCAAGTTTATCGATGGTGTCTCTGGTATCATCTATAGTAATGATATTATGCTCTACTCTGGCATCTACCATACGCTTATAAGACTTCATGGAAGCCAGCATCACCAATGATGCAGATAGGAAGCCTATTTGCGTATTCCAAAGCATATTAATATCAAAAAATATTACAGAGAATAATATCACTACTATATCCGCTATAGCGAGTCCTTTTAGGATTTTGAGTGTTAGACTACTCATCATCTTCTTCATCGTACTTTTTTTGTAACTCTTGGTTCGCTTTGTAGTTATAGCGTGGATCTTTTGCAAGTTCATCGAGTGATGCTTTCTGTTTAGCATAGGCTTTATAGACATTATTGACCGCTGCTCCGATACCTATGAATACCCCTATCCATAGTGTCCATGTAGCTCCTGTAAGTTTTTGTAACCCAAGTCCTATGGCTACACCTATGAGTACAGCCACCACCATAGAGATACCAAGGCTAAGCCCATCGGCAGCATTGACTACTTTTTTAAGTTTTGGTTCTTCTTGTTTCATGAAAATCCTTATAGATTTATGCCGTTATATCCGCCATAGTCTCATACGCAGCCTTAATCGCTTCATCAATCATATCGTCAGTAGTAGCTGCACAGATAAATCCTGTTTCATACGATGAACAAGCAAGATACACACCACGGTCAAGCATCCCTTTATGGAACTTGGCAAACATCTTTGTATCGTTTGCATCGGCATCATCCATGTTTTTAACTGGCTTCTCAGAGAAGAAGAACCCAAACATAGAACCTCTGACATCAGTAACCATAGGTACATTCACAGCAGCAGCAGCTTTTTGGAAACCTTCTACAAGTCTTTTGGCTTTCATACCAAACTCAACATACATAGATGGATTTGCCTTTAGCTTTTTAAGACTTGTAAGCCCTGCTGCCATAGCAACTGGGTTACCACTGAGTGTTCCTGCTTGATATACTGGACCTTCAGGAGAGAGGTGTGACATAATCTCAGCACTCGCACCAAAGGCACCCACAGGCATACCTGCACCGATAACCTTACCAAGTGTCACCATATCTGGCTTCACTTGGCTGATACCTTGTGCACCTCTAAGTGAAGCTCTAAAACCTGACATTACTTCATCAAATATAAGCAGTGCGCCATGCTCTGTACACAGGCATCTAAGCTCTTCCAAAAAGGCTTCATCTGCAGGGACAAGTCCCATATTTCCTGCTATTGGCTCTATGATAACACACGCGATACCATCTGGTGAGTCTTCAAAACATTTAAGTACAGACTGAATGTCATTGTATGTTGCTAAAAGTGTGTGTTTTGTAAGATCAGCAGGTACTCCGGGGCTACTTGGTGTACCAAATGTTGCCAGTCCTGAACCAGCAGCCACAAGCAATGAGTCTGAATGACCATGGTAACACCCTTTAAATTTGACAATGTTATCACGCCCTGTTACACCACGCGCCAGACGGATAGCTGACATCACAGCTTCTGTTCCAGAACTTACGAAACGTACCTTGTCGATGCTGTCAAAAAGTGTGACTATCTCGTTTGCCAGTTCTGTTTCTACAGTCGTAGGTGAACCAAAGCTAAGCCCACGTTTGACTGCTTCTATCACAGAAGCTTCAATATCTGCGTCACAATGACCAAAGATAAGCGGACCCCAGCTTTGTACAAAGTCGATGTATTTGTTATCGTCAATGTCTATAAGGTATCCACCCTCACCACGTGCGATGAATGGTGGTGTACCCTCTACACCAGAAAATGCGCGTACAGGTGAGTCAACACCTCCAGGTATTACTTTATATGCTTCCTCGAATGCTGCGATACTCTTGTCATATGCCATGTTGTTAATCCTCATTATGTATAATACTTTTTTATAAATTATTTGGATTATACAACAACAGCACTTAGGAGCGTATCATTAGTAGAATATTTAAAGCCTTGCTACTTTCATTGCTGTTGCATTTACTCATTTTGTGGCTTTTTACTGCCAATTTTGAAAAACTCAAATTTCTCCCACCACAAAAGCAAGAGAAAAAAATAAGCCTAAACCTCAAACAAATGGTACCCCCACCCCCTGCACCCAAAGCCCAACCAACACCTCAGCCTCAGCCAGTGATTACACCACCACCTACGCCTGTTGTAAAAAAAGAAGTGAAACCAGAACCTGTAGTAAAAGAAGTAAAACAAACCTTGCTTGATGAAAGCAAAAAAACGTTTGCCACCAAAAGTACAGAAGAAACTAACCTTACAAAAGTGCCGCCTAAACCTGCCAAAAAGCTAGTCAAGAAAGAAAAAATAAAACCTAAGAAGAAGTTAGTGAAAGAAAAAGTTATCAAAAAAACAAAGATAACCAAGAAAAAGACCCATAAAAAGAAAAGTCGCTCAAAACGTAAACAACGACGTTCCAATGACCCTCTTGCCAACTTTCTTAGTGGTACAGGAACTTCTATGTATCCCTCATTGCCTCAAAAATCTCAAAAAAGCACAAGTAGGAACTACAATAAAAAAACTATCAAAAATCTGTATGGTGCAGAATTTAATACATACTCTAGGGCACAAAAAGATTTTATACGACATAATCTTGGTCGTATAGCAATAATTACACAGGAAACTGCAAATCGCAATGGCTATCCAGATGTTGCTCTACGCACAAAACAAGAAGGTACCAATGTCGTCTCTTTTTACCTACATCCTAATGGTGACATCTCAGGGCTTAGACTAAAAAGACGCCTTGGCTACGCAGCACTAGACCAAAACACCATTAAGGTTATACGTATTGCCTATAAAGACTACCCTCTACCAAACAAAAAAACGAAGATTGTATTTTATGTGCAGTATAGTTTGTATTAAAGTTCAAATCAGTTAATCTCTTTCATCAACCCATCCACAACCTCACCCGTGCCCTGCACCAACAACGGATGGTTCTTTACCTCTAACCACTTAATAATCTCTTTCATCTCATCTTCATTCATCACGGTACAGCCTGCTGTGGGTACTTTTTTAATGTGTATAAATATACACGACCCAGCACCTTTTTTAGCGCCTGCTTCATCTATATGGTTGTGGTTTACGACGATGCCGTATTTGTAGTAGTCTTTGGGGAAACGCATATGCTCTTTACTCTTGTAATCCACTTTTACTTTAGTACTATCAACTATCTTGTTATAGAATTTTGAGTTTACGTCATCTACGCAGTGGTCTGTGGATTTATAGACTTCATAAGGGTAGCCCACCACAAAAGGGAAATACCCAAAGGCTTGTTTGAGTTCAAAAATACCTGCAGGTGCTTTACCATCTCCCTCTTTTTTGATGAACTTGGCATCTTTGGGGATGGTATGTAGTCCTATGCCCCACCCTAGTCCATTTCTGCCTAGTTTAATGTCTATGGCTTTTTCTACTTTGTGCCAAGCCTTGCCCTCTTTCTCATAACGTTGAAGTATACCACTAGAAGTTGACCAATTTTTTGTTGTAACTACTATAAGTTGTTTGGTGTTGGGTATTTGTGCATAAGATGCAACAGTTATTAAAATAGCTAAGAGTAAAATTTTTCTCATATGTGTTATAATCCTTTTATTATATGTAGGGTGGGTTTTCTAACCCACCATGAATGTAGTTCAATATCAATCACGCATTATTGTTGGTGGGTTGGAAAACCCACCCTACATAATTTATTTAGTTATCTAAGGTACTTTTATGGAATATGGAATAATCTCAATAGCGATACCACTTCTGACTATCTTTCTGGCTATTATAACCAAAGATGTTATAGTCTCCCTCATGGGTGGTATCTTCGCAGGCTTACTCGTACTCAATGGCTACAACCCTCTCACAGCCTTCGTAGCTCTCTTTGATGGCATCATCAACCTCCTCTCAGAAGGGTGGATAGCCAAGACTTTACTCTTCTCACTTATGATAGGTGCCGTCATCAAGTTACTTACTATTTCTGGTGCAGTCAATCGTTTCGTAAACTGGCTTAGCAACAAAGCTGCAAAGATAGACTCCCCCAAAGGTGCGATGCTTTTAGCCTATGTCATAGGGATAGTCATCTTCATAGAGTCTAGCATCACTTCACTAGTCGCTGGAACTGTTGCCAAACCTCTGTGTGACAAAAACGGCGTAAGCCGTGAGAAGCTCGCCTACATCTGTGACTCTACCTCTGCACCCATCTGTTCTCTCATACCACTTAATGCTTGGGGAGCTTTACTACTCGGACTCATCGTCACGGCAATAGACGGCAATGTCATCAAAGGTGATGGTGTCTCACTTCTTGTTGCTTCCATTCCCTATAATTTTTACTCCATCATTACCTTAGTCATCGTATTATTCGTTATCTTCTTTAAGTTTGACATAGGACCGATGGGACAGGCAAAACCACAGCCCTACAATGCCACGCACCTAGAACACGAAGGTAAAGCCACACCATGGGCGATGATACTCCCTTTAGTTGTTATGGTAGCAGCTGTACCTACAGGGCTCTACCTCACAGGAAAAGGTGACATCTTTAAAGGCTCTGGCTCTACCTCTGTTTACTACGCCATCATCATGACACTTCTATTTATGTACCTCTATTATGTCAGCACAAAGATGCTTTCACATAAAGCCTACTTTAAAGGACTCTACGAAGGTTTAGGCGACATGATACCCGTTATGCTCATCTTAATGTTTGCACTCTTCATTGGTAAAGTTATAGGCGATTTAGGCACTGCAAAATACCTAGCACATCTACTCTCTGGCAACATCAGTCCTGTTCTCATGCCTCTACTCATCTTCATAGTAGCAAGCATCACAGCATTTAGCACAGGCACAAGCTGGGGAACTTTCTCCATCATGATGCCCATAGGCTTGGCACTGGGAGCGAGTATGGGCTTAGACATTCCTCTTGTCATCGCAGCAGTTATCAGCGGAGGCATCTTCGGAGACCACGCCTCCCCTATCTCCGATACTACCATCATCTCCTCCATGGCAGCAGGCTGTGACCATGTGGAGCATGTGAGAACTCAGTTGCCTTATGCGCTCCTTGGTGGGGTTTTGGCTGGGGTCGGTTTTTTGGTGGCTGGATTGGTTACAACTTCATAAAATGAATTAATCTACACGCTATGACAATTGTATTAATTTTGTTAAAAAATAGAATGGGTTGATTTAGGATATTGAAATGGTAGTTTTTAGAGGTGCCCATATGAAATTAGCGCTGATAAAATATATCTCATCCCTCTTATGCTATAATTTTACTCAATAAAATATAAGGTTCTATCTGTGGAAACAACTACACCCAAAACCCAAAAATTCATCCTCAAACTCTTCCCTGAAATCATGGTAAAAGGTAGCTCTGCTAAACGTCAGATGGTGGGGCAACTTTACAATAACTTACTAAAAATGCTAGGAGGTTTTAGTGAAGATATAAATGTACGAAAGTTTTCAGACAAGATAGAAGTGGTGACACCCATAGCCTTTGTCGTAGAGGTAAGACAACTTTTACTAGACACACCAGGCATAGAACAAGTCCTTGAAGCCCTACAGTTTGACAAGATAAATACCCTAGATGAGATAAAAGTCAAAGTGGGTGAAGTGACACACGAGAGAATAGAGGGTAAAACCTTTGTCGTGCGTGCAAAGCGTTCTGGGACACATGACTTTCGTTCTACACAGCTTGAACAAACCGTAGGTGGGTATATGTTGGCTACCTACCCTTCCAATGGGGTTGACTTGCACAATCCAGAAGTCACTATACGTATAGAACTACTGAACAACCAACTCAACATTATCACCAATAAACATGTTGGACTCGCAGGATTTCCACTGGGTACACAAGGTGATATACTCTCACTCATGTCTGGAGGGTTTGACTCTACTGTTGCCTCGTACCTTAGTATAAAACGTGGACTCAAAACGCATTTTATATTCTTTAATCTTGGTGGTGTGGCACATGAGATAGGGGTAAAACAAGTAGCGCTTTATCTTTGGCAAAAATTTGGATCATCCCATAAAGTGAAGTTCATTTCTGTACCTTTTGATGATGTGCTTACAGAGATATTTGCTTCTACGCATGAAACATACATGGGTGTGACACTCAAACGTCTTATGCTGCTAGCAGCAGAAAAAGTAGCCAATGAAATGGAAATAGACGCCCTACTCACAGGAGAGTCTGTCGCACAAGTATCTAGCCAGACACTTCGTAACTTAGCCCTCATCGACCAAGTGACCAACAAACTCATCTTACGCCCACTAGCTACAATGAATAAACCGGAGATTATAGACATTGCCAACACCATTGGTACACGTAGATTTGCGGAGAGTATGCCAGAGTATTGTGGGGTGATATCTAAAAACCCTATTACCCATGGGTCATACAAACGTATGGAACGTGAAGCGAAACACTTTGACTATAGCGTATTAGATAAGGCTGTAGAAAAGGCGCAACACATTTACGTCGATGAGATACTTGATGATGTCACCAACAATACAGCCATAGAAGTGGTCAATGAACTTAATGATGAATATGTGGTGATTGATATACGTGCAGAAGATGAATGTATAGAAACAAGCTGTGAGAGCATTAAGATACCATTTCATAGACTCAAATCTGAGTTTAAAAAATTACCTAAAGATAAAGAGTACCTACTCTATTGTGAAAAAGGGATTATGTCTCAGTTGCATGCACAGTATTTACGTGATGCTGAAGATGCGAAGAATGTTAGGGTTTACAGACCGAGAGTGTAAACCCTAACATTTTAGCTCTTTGAATTACAGTATTTGTTTTCTATTCTTACATAGTTGTTAAGTGTTGCTTGTGCAAATTCGTCATTTCTCATAGATGCTTTGTATTTCTCAGTTTTTTCTGTATATATTTTACAAAGTCTCGATGCTTCCGCTTTTTGTTCTTTCTCTTGCGCTATTTGCTCATCATTAAAAAATCCGCTCATTGCGAATGTACTTACAAGTGCCATTAAGATTATTTTTTTCATAGTGTATCCTTTTATAAATAATTTCAAGTTATCTACTTGATAATACCTAATTATACAAGTAATAACTTAAAACTATATTAAATACAAATTATAATTATAATAAGTATAAGTTATTTAACTGTGTGTCTGTGTACAAAATTTAGTTTGTAGTCTTACATAATTGTTGAGTGTGGCTTGTGCCATCTCATCATGGCGCATGGTTTTTTTATATTGAGCTATTTTGTCGGTGTAGACATGGCACATACGCGCCTGCTCTGCTGCTTCTGCTTTGGCAGCTTTTTCTTCATCTGCATTGTTCCATCCGCTCATTGAATTACCAAAGACCATT
The DNA here is from genome assembly GCA_027012955.1 of Sulfurovum sp. GTDB lineage: Bacteria > Campylobacterota > Campylobacteria > Campylobacterales > Sulfurovaceae > Sulfurovum. The sequence goes on along the minus strand of JALUYL010000102.1, from coordinate 17,106 downwards.
GCACTTAATATAGCTGTGATTAAAATACTTTTCATGTTATACCTTTTCATTATTATATATATTGAGTGAATTATAATGTAATGTATGCCCCAAAACATTGATACAAATCAAAGTTAGATAAGAAAAAATACAAAAAATTATAAGAAAAAGTAAATAACCCTATCTTTATCTGATTTATTTAGCTATAATTCCGAACTTTTCTGCAAGAGAGTACTAAACTCCTTTTACGAGACCACATATAGTCTCCTTATCTACACGCATAGACGTGCAATAGCCCATTAGGGTTAAAAGTTTGGTATCAGTTTGCATAAAACAGGGTTTTAAACCTCTTGATACCATAACAACCTATAGTATATACAAGACAATAACAACACCGAAAAATTTAACACAAAGATATACAACTATGAAATTTTTAGATTTTAATTTAAAAGATACTATCCAAGCTGCTGTAACAGAAGCTGGATTTACAGAACCTTCACCCATCCAAAAAGATGCTATCCCTCTAGTCCTTGAAGGTCACGATATGGTGGCACAAGCCCAAACAGGTACAGGTAAAACTGCTGCCTTTGGTCTACCAATAATGTCTATGATGAAAGGTGATGGAAGTGTAGAAGGACTTGTCATCGTTCCTACACGTGAACTTGCAATGCAGGTTTCTGACGAGCTTTTCCGTTTTGGTAAACTCTCAGGGCTTAAAACAGCTACTGTTTATGGTGGGACACCTTATGGTAAGCAGATAGAGCGTATTAAACAAGCCTCTATCGTCGTAGCTACTCCAGGACGTCTTCAAGACCTTCTTATGTCAGGTAAGATCAAAATTAATCCAAAGTTTGTTGTACTTGACGAAGCAGATGAAATGCTTGATATGGGTTTCCTCGATGAAATCAAAAATATCTTTACATACCTTCCCAAAGAACGTCAGACTCTACTCTTCTCAGCAACCATGCCAAATGCTATCCGTAAACTTGCAGAGCAGATTTTAAAGAACCCTAAAACGGTTTCTATTACCAAGTCAGAAAAGACAAATACAAAAATTACACAACTCTACTACGTGGTACAAGAGAGAGAAAGAGATGATGCTTTAGTAAGACTCATCGACTACAAAAACCCAGATAAGTGTATTATCTTCTGTCGTATGAAAAAAGAGGTTGACAGACTTGTAGCACACATGACAGCACAAGGATTCAAAGTTTCTGGTCTCCATGGTGACATGGAACAAAAGCAAAGAGAGGTAACAATTCGTGCCTTTAAACAAGGTGGTATCGATATCTTCATCGCTACTGATGTTGCTGCCCGTGGTCTTGATGTAAATGATGTAACCCATGTTTTCAATTACCACATTCCTTTTGATTCTGAGTCTTACGTACACCGTATCGGTCGTACAGGGCGTGCTGGTAAGTCGGGTGAGGCGATTACTTTGGTAAGTCCAAATGAGTTACGTACTATTAAACGTATCGAGAAAGATGTGGGTACAAAGATGGCTTCTCAAGTCATCCCTACGCGTATGGAAGTACAAAACAACCGTTCAGACGAGCTTATCGCTAAGATTGCAGATACAAAAGTAACGGACAAAGCCATAGAGCTTGTTAAAACACTTCAGCATGACTTAGACATCGTGACGATAGCGCACTTGTTGGCATCTATGATACAAAGTGAAAACTCGGTTAAAGGTAAAGATAACATCGGTCTTGGTCTTGAAGAGATAGCACTTCTTATGGAGCGTGCAATGCAAAACCGTGGAAACGGTGGCGGCGGTGGTGGTCGTAACCGTAGACGTGGTAACGGTGGAGGTGGTGGCGGATACCGTGGAAATCGTTCAGGTGGTGGCGGCAATGGTAGAAACAGACGCTCAGGTGGTGGAGACCGTAACGGGCGCTCAGGTGGCGGACGTGACAGCCGTAATGGTGGACAAGGTAGCAGAAGCTAAGGCTTGCTTACTTGCCTAAACCAAATACATTTGAAAGTGTGTTTATATAGTTAAAATACCCAGTGATTGCTACAGCTTCCAAAAGCTGTGCTTCGCTGTACCCTACTGCTTTTATAGCATCTACATCTTCTTGCATCATCTTATAACTCTCTTTTTGGGACGCTCTTATACAGAAGTTCAACAGCACTTTTTCACTCTCATCACAGTTTATAGCATCGACACCATCAAGTACTTCTTCTACTTGTGCTTCACTCATACCAAGCATTTTTGCGATGTTCTTATGCACATCTACACACATGCTACAGCCATTATCGAGTGAAATAAGCAGAGCGATGCGCTCTTTTGTACTGTAAGGCAACAAAGTTTCTTTAAGTAAATACGCTTGCACCATATTATCGGTAGCATTATAGATGTCAGGATTGAGTGCAATAAGCTCAAATATCTCACCCAGCTTCCCTGTTTTATCGAGTATCTCTTCAGCTTTAGCTTTAATGCTTGGCTCCATTTCATTGAGTGTACAAAGTTTTATATATGCCATGTGTTACCTTTTTGTTTTTATATATTAAAGTATAGCTTAACTTTCAAAAAATATCAAAATATCAAAATATAAATAATATTAATTATCTTTTAATATTTTTTATCATATACTTTCTTATTAAAAATATAAGAGGAACATATAATGAACTTTATTAAACTTACAAGTATCTCACTGTTAGCTTCTACACTATTGTTAGCAAACAGTAGTATCATAGAGAAAGCAAAAACAGCTAGACTCACAGCTATACCTACAGATAAAGCAGCGCTTATGAAGCTTATCGATCCTAAAAATACTATCAGTGATGAAAAAGTAGCACTAGGGAAACAACTTTTCTTTGAGCCTAGACTGTCTAAAAGTAGTCTTATCTCATGTAACACCTGTCACAACCTTGCTACAGGTGGGGTAGATGGTCTTGCAGCTGCCATTGGTGACAACTGGACAGTTAATCCACATCACCTAAACTCACCCACTGTATATAATACAGTCTTTTATGATGCACAATTTTGGGATGGTAGAAGCCATAATTTAGAAGATCAGGCACAAGGTCCTATGCAGGCAACACCTGAAATGGCATCACCAAAATCTCTCGTTGTTGCAAGAATCAATTCTATTCCAGAATATGTAGCAGCCTTTAAAAAAGCGTATGGGGAAAAGGTAAAAATTGATTTTACAACGATTACTGCAACCATTGGACTTTTTGAAAGAACACTCGTTACACCATCAAGATTTGATGATTTTCTTCATGGAAAAGAAAATGCACTGACTGTCAATGAGAAAGAAGGACTCAAACTTTTTATAGACAAAGGTTGTGCAAGTTGTCACAATGGCATTGCGCTAGGTGGAAGTATGCAAGCATTTGAAATTGCTGCAAAATACAAATTTGCAAATATTGGAGACTTTAAAGGTGACAAAAATCATATGGTTAAAACACCTACATTAAGAAACATTACCCAAACTGCTCCTTATTTTCACAATGGTGCCATCTGGAACTTAGCCGATGCAGTCAAAGAGATGGGAAGTGTACAGTTAGGCATTAAAGTTTCTGATGAAGAAGCAGATAAAATAGTCATATTTTTTAATGCACTAGAAGGTAAAAAACCGACTATCGTCTATCCACAACTCCCAAAAAGTATAAGTACAACACCCAAACCTATGGTGAAGTAATATGACTTTCCTCTCTTTGAAGAGGTAAAGTTATTTGTCATACATCAACCAAATTCTTTTCTTCTTTTGTTATGATTGCATCAAAAAGGTAGTCCTTATGCACATGAATTTCTCTGAAGACGCCCAACACTCTTACTTTTTCTCTCAACCCCACCAGCCTTTTTTCGTCTTAGCCTTTGTCAATGCCATCGTAACCATGCTGATATTTTTACTCAGCTACAAAGGGGTAATACACATGGCTATCACTCCTTCACATTTTCATGCCTATGGATTTACCTACCTACTCTTTACTCCAGCGTTTTTTGGTTTTTTGTTTACCACCTTTCCACGCTTTGCTTCTACCCCAGTGATAGAAAAAAACACCTATATGAGAATCTTTAACTTTTACTACATAGGTTCTACACTTTTTCTTCTTGGAAGTATGGTAAGCCCCTTTTTATCGGCTGTTGGGATGATTACACTTTTTATTGGTCATACTTCAGGCTATTTGATACTAAAAAATATATATACCACCACAACGATGGAAGATAAGCATGACATCTACTGGATACAACTTGCCATGGCATTTGGTCTTGGAGCGCATCTTATCTTCATCGTGGGGCAGCTTTGGGTGGTTTCGTTTATAGGATTTTCTACAGAGATTTCAACCTACCTCTACCTCTTTTTACTGGCATTTGCAGTAGCACAGCGTATGGTGCCTTTTTTCTCTCACTGTATGGTCGAGAAAAACATGGCACTGCTCAAACAGCTTTTCATTCTTTTAGTCCTGCATATACTCCTGGAAGGTTTCAAAACCAATACCTCTTTTGTTGTAGACCTACTCATCGCATACCTTACAGGAAAAGAGATACTACGCTGGAAACTACCCTTCCCTAACCCAAATCCACTGCTTATGGTCTTGCATGTTGCACTTTTTTGGGTACCTGTGGCTTTTGCACTCTCTGGGCTTACAAACTTCATTTCTCTTATCTCTGATGTCTCCTTTTTGGCACTAGACATCCACACCATTACCTTGGGTTTTGTCTTTACCATACTCATAGGCTTTGGTACCCGTGTCACACTCGGACACTCTGGCAATCAAATGTCCGCAGACAAGGTCACCACTTTCCTTTTGGCTTGGACACAAGTGGTTGTACTCTTACGTATACTCACCTCTTTTGGTGCAGCCTTTGGGTTAAACTTTATGATACTTTTTGACATCACAGCCACCGCATGGCTCATCATGTTTGTGGCATGGGCTTTGCGTTTCTTTGCTGTCTTGATACAAGGCAAAAAATTGCTATAATGCAGGTATGAAATTACTCTTATTTATACTTATATCATTTCAACTCTCATTTGCTGCTTCTGCTGAAAAAGTAGAGCAGTACCTCTTAGTGTCAAGCTCTGACGAAGAACTTCTTGCTTTAGAGTCTCAGTTTTCTGCCATGCAAAATGGATTTTCTACCGATGCCAATGGTGAGAAAAAGACCTATGATATGCAACTACTTTCCATTCGTTTTAACGAGTACATCCAACAGCATCTTAGCGACAATGAAATGGATAAAATACTCGAAAATTACAAAAATGTAGTCTACTTACAGTTTGTCTCTACTGCCATGCATGTGCCTGAAGCCAACGAAACAGAAGCCTATATAGACAGCCTTAAAAATGACGATGAAGCCAAAGCACGCTTAGAGATACTCGAAGAGGTCAATACACGGTTAAACAACAAAGATTCTATGTCTATCATGTTTGATGCCCTTATGAAACCACTACTTCAAAGTGCCAGTGGTGGCATGAGTAACGAGATGATGAAGAAACGCCGAGAGGCATACATGAAGAACATAAGTATACAAGCAAGAAAAGAAACGCTCTATAACCTTAAAGACTTTAGTATAGAAGAGTTAGAAGAACTACTAAAAGTCGTAAAAACACCTGCTATGAGTCATGAACTTAAAGCCATCTATGGGGCAACAGCATATGCACTCAAAGAGTTTTTTCTCTCTATGGCTTCACGTTATGACGTTTCCAAGCATCAACCACCATCTACAACAGACACGAACGATACTAAATAATATGAAACCTATATACATTACAGACCTAGACCATACCTTCTTACGTTCTGACCAAAGTGTGAGTGACTTCTCTACTAAAGTCTGGAACGACAAAAGCAAAGATGCCATACTTTCTGTAGCCACGGCAAGAAGCTTCCAAAAGTCACATGACTTCTTGGAAAAACTCCATCTAGATGCCCCTATGATACTCTTAGATGGTACTATGATAGTCACGCCAGAAAAGAAGCTCATAGACATCAAAACTATCAACAAAGCTCTGGGAGATGCCATCATCTCTGAGGGTGCAAAGTATGATATCTATCCTTTTGTCATAGCAGTTAAAGATGTAGCCACACTTGATGAAGCTTTCCTCTTCCCTACCACACTCAATCTACACCAACATGGTGTACTGGAAAACTATCGTAATGACCCACGCATGGTAGAGTGTAAAAATATTCGTGCTATGGATATGAACTTAAAACTTGTCTACTTTGGAGAATACAACACACTAAGCCCTCTGGCTAAACATTTTGAGCGTACCTTTGGCAAAGAGCTAGAATACAAACTCTCCCCAGAAAAATACTCAGACGGCTGGTTCCTCACCATCCTCCACCCCGAAGGTGACAAAGCCCATGCCCTCACTAAAGTCATGGAGTACCTAGAACGAGACACAAACGATGTCACCGTATTTGGTGACTCTGTCAATGACATAGGTATGTTTAAACTTGCTGGTACCTCTGTGGCTGTAGCCAATGCCTTAGATGAAGTGAAGGCTGTGGCAGATGTGGTATTGCCCCACTCAAATGATGAGGATGGGGTTGCTCGGTATTTGGAGAACGCTAAATGATAATTGATAATACATACAATAGAAAAGATTATTCTGAAAATAATGATTTAAAAAACTATTTAGATGATTTATTTTCTGAAAATATAGAAGCAACTGATTGTATAAAAAATTTTGATACAAATGAATTTGTAAAAAATGGGATGCAAAGTCAATCTTATTCAAACTTATATGATTGCAGTGGGAAAACTGGTATCTACATTTTTTTTAATAAAGATAATGTACCTGTATATATAGGTGTTGGAGGAGAGAAAAATGGGAAACAAGATTTAAAGAAAAGGCTAACGCAACATTTTCCTGATACTTCACATTTAGCCAAAAATATTAGAGAGACTGAGAAAGTCTTAGGGTATGAAAAACAGGTAGAACATCTTACATCTAAAGAGATTATGCTTAAGTATGCTCCAAAATTTTTAATAGTAATTATAGGTAATTTAGTAGAACCGCATAATTGCCAAAAATCACAAAAACTTGAAAAAATATTAATTGCATTATGGAATTCTAGATACAATCGATAATCAATACCGATTCATCAACTCCGTATTCAACCTCTCCAACCTCTCAGGCGTACCTATATCCAACCATTCACCCTCATAGAGTTCACCTGTCACTTTCCCCTCTTTCATTGCAGCCCTAAGTAACGGAGCCAAGGCAGATTTACCATAAGGTACACCTTCAAAGAGTTTTGGGGAGTAGTAGCCTATGCCAGAAAAAGTGTATTGCTTGTTATCCACCACAAGGTTGCTATCTAAGGCAAAATCTCCCTCAGGGTTATGCTCTGGGTTGGGTACGAGGATTAAGTGTGCTAATACGCCATCTGCTAAGTGTCTGTTATCTTGGAAATCGTAGTCGGTAAAGACATCACCATTGACCACAAGAAAAGTCTCATCTCCAAGTAGAGGTAAAGCCTTCACTATCCCTCCAGCACTCTCCAAACCACCCTCTTCCTGTTCATCAGAATATACTATCTTCACACCCCAACTAGAGCCATCACCCAAAGCCTCAGGTATTTGATAGCCCAAATGTGCAATGTTTATGACAATGTCTCTAAACCCCTGATGTGCCAACTTCTCTATATGCCACACGATAAGAGGAATCCCTCCCACTTTCAACAAAGGTTTAGGCGTCACATCTGTAAGCGGACGCATACGAGACCCAAGCCCCGCAGCAAGTATCATAGCTTTCATATGTCAAACTTTTGTAATTTTACTTTCATCTCGGGCAGGTAGTCACTAATCACTCTTTCTATAAGATACAAATCTACACCATCATAGTCATGTACTATGAAATTTCGCGTCTCGTAAGCACCTTTTTGTTCCATATCTAAGTCCAATAGCTTTATGGTATCTACATCTATTTTGTTCAGTGTCTCACCTATCTGAGAGACAGCCATAAGCAATGCCAGTTGCCCCTCAGTATCTTCCAAAGCATTGACTACACTCTGATGTCTATCGACAATAAACGCTATCTTGTCTATCATCTCCAACAAAAATGCGATTTGCTCAATGCTTTTACGTTTAGACATCTAAGACTTTTGAAAGCATGTATTTTTTGGCTGTTTGCGAAAGTCCACTCGAAGCGATTAAATCCACCTCTTTTTGGAGCTTCTCAGACAATAAATGTTTAATCTCAACAATACGTGAAAATGCAGAAAATCCACCATATTTTTGTACAAAAGGATCTTCAATATGATATAAAATATCGACATCGCTTTCATCGGTATAGTCCCCATGCGCATATGACCCCACTACACCATCAATAATAAATCCATTACGTGCCAAATCAGGTTTTAATGTTTGTAGTGTTGAAATAATATTCATTACACATGCCTTTTTGGTTTATTATACACTATCTTTGAGTAATTTGACAAATGCTTCTAACTCAGGATATTTACTCCCAACATCAATCACATACTTCAACGTCAAAGGAATATCATTAAGATACCCTTCCTTCCCATCACGCAATGCCAAACGAGCAAAAATCCCAAGTATCTTGATATGCCGTTGTAACCCCATATAATCAAACCAACGCATAAAAGTCTCATCATCTACATCCAGACCTTTCATGTCTCTAAAATGCAACGCCATACGCTCTACATCTCGTGGATGAAGCTCTACATAGACATCACGCAACAAAGAGACAAGGTCATACGTCACTGCTCCTACACGTGCATCTTGGTAGTCTATGACGACAAGATCATCGGTACAGCCAAACATGAGGTTACGTGAATGGTAGTCACGGTGCACAAAAAACCCTTGAGGTTGTGCAAGTACTTCAGAAGTGATGTGCGCTAAGGCATTGTCCAGTGTAGAGAGCTGTGTCTCATCAAGTGTGACGCCTAGATATTTTTCAAGATACCACTCTTGCATCAAGTCCATCTCAAAACGTAAAAATGCAGCATCATACAGAGGTAAACCTTCTGTATCTGCATTTTGCATCTTGATGAGGCTCTCTATGGCTTTACCATAGTAGAGTTCGATATCATCATTGATGACATCTGCCAGATGTGTATTACCAAGGTCTTCCATGAAGACAAAACCCTCTTCAAGATTATAGGTATTTATCTTCGCGACTCTTACTCCAGCTTCATACAAGCGGTGTTCTATGTCGATAAACGGCATCACAGACTCTTTTTGAAGCGACGCATCCATCACTATGCCTGAGTGCATCGTGCTCTTTAGTCTGTAGTATTTTCTAAAGCTTGCATCTGCTGCTACAGGTTCGAGTGTACCCTCACAGCCTATTTGTTCTAGCCACTCTTCTAAAGCTTTATTTATCAACTTATTATTCCTTTCGTAGGGTGTTGTCCCATGACAACACCTTTTAATATTTTATCACATTCAGATTTGTGGTGTTGTAAGGGTACAACACCCTACAGATGCACACATCCCAATACAGCATTATCACTAGCACCTGTGACATCTTTCAAATTCACTACCTCTTTATGCACACGCTTATACGCCAACCAAGCAAAGGTCATCGCTTCTATCTCATCTGCATTTTGGGCTATGGCTACTTCTACGTTAGGCATAAGTGCCTTAATGCGCTCAACCAAAAAGCTGTTTTTTGCCCCTCCACCACAGAGTAAGGCGACATCACACCCTGCCTTTAATACCTCATTACTTATGCTAAGTGCGGTGAGTTCGACCAAGGTACGCTGGACATCTTCATTTCGTTGTAGGGGCAACCCCATGTGGTTGCCCTTTGCTTCAACCACAGAGGTAATATTTTTTTTCTCATCCATATTGGGCAAACACATGGGTTCGCCCCTACGTAGCATATCTTCTAACCAAGCCATATTGAATTTTTCACGTCCTGTACTCTTAGGGTAAGGTTGTGAAAAATAGTCATCTGCCATCATAGCATCTAAAAGTGTGTAGTCGACCTTTCCAGCCTTTGCCCATGTACCATCTTTGTCATACGTTACATTTTGATGCTTCTGTATCCACATATCTAAAAGCACGTTACCACAGCCAGTGTCATACCCTATGAGCTTCTCACCTAGTACCGTAATATTTGCCATTCCACCGATGTTTACTATAGATAGCGAAGAATTAATATTACTAAATATAAACTCATGAAAAGCAGGAGCAAAAGGTGCACCCTGCCCACCCAAAGCCACATCTTTACGTCTAAAGTCAGCTACCACAGGTATGCCCGTTTTAGCTGTGATGATGTTTGCATCACCCAACTGCATAGAAAAAGGATACTCTCCATTAGGCTCATGCCAGAGTGTCTGCCCGTGTGAACCGATAGCTGTGATGCTAGAAGCATCGATGTTTTCACGTATAAGCAGCGCACCCACAGCCTGCGTAAACAACACACCCAAACGATGGTCTATCTGCCCTACTTCTTCCAAAGTCGTTTTACCTGCTATCATAGATAAGATGTCATTTTTAAGTTCTCGTGGCATGGGGTATTCGAGTGAGGCTATAAGTGTACAAGTATCTGGAGTGATGTCACAAAATACCACATCGACACCATCAAGTGATGTGCCTGACATGATACCGATATAATATTCTTTTTTCATGGCATTAGTGTACCACGATATAACTCAAAAGTAGTCTAAAATATACGGCTTTAACTTAGCGATGCATCATCTGAAACTTTTATGGTTTTTTTACTTGTATTATTTTCTTTTTTATACTTTTGTCTTTATCGACCTTAGGTGTTGTGACATTTTGCACATTAACATCTTTCTTCTTTTTAACAGTGACTACAAGACTTCCATTCTTATATGTCATATTAATACTACTCTCATCTGCATCACTTGGTAAAGGTACACTTTGTTGGTACATACGCATAGAGCTTGATGAGCTGTAGCCATTGGCGGTTTTATTCTCGTGTTTTTGTATGATTTTCGCCGTGATAGCCATCACACCATTTTGTGTATGTATATCTATCTGGTTTTCTTTACTCTCAGGTATGGTCGTTACAAATTCATAATGATCATTCTTATCTACAAATTGGCTAGGTTGTTGTATTTTATACGTTCCCAATGGGGCTATTTGGTTTGAGGTACGTTGTTGTATACGTTGATGCATGCGATTGAACATCTTGTCCATGTTTTGTTGCATCTGCATCATCTCTTTAAAGATATCATCTCCAAAAGGGTCTTGCATAAACGGGTCATTTGCCTGTAATGAAAGTGTTGCCATAAGAGGCAATACTAAAAGTGAAAGTTTTTTGTTTAGCATGTTGAGCTCCTTATAATTCATTGATAATGCAATTATAGGAGCAGTAGTTTAACGGAGTTTTAACGTGGGTTCAAATCTTCTTTTGAAAGTTCTGACACATGCGTCTTACCCATCACCGCCATGAGTGACTGCACACCATGAAGGAGTTCATTGTGGTAGTTGGCTACATGTTTTGCTTTTTGTAATACAAGGTATTTACTTCGTTTTCCCTCGTCCATAGTGGCTAGTCCTACAGGACAGTTACGTCCCCCTGCTCCTGAACACTCTCTTGCACGTATACACCCAGCAGATATCATAAACCCACGGGCAATGTTAATGAAGTCTGCACCATGGCAAAGTAGCTCTATCACATCATCTGGGGTGAGTACTTTCTCTGCTGCGATGATTTTGATGTCATCTCGTAAATCATAGTCGTTCAGTACCTCTATCACGATATCTAAAGCCTCACGTATAGGTAGTCCTATCTTGGACATCATCTCAAGTGGTGCTGTAGCAGAGCCTCCATCCCCTCCATCTATGGTGAGGAAGTCTGCGATGCTTTTGCCTGCTTCTTTTCTGGCTTTGAGTGCCTTAGCGTAGGTTTCAAAGTCTTCTTTGGTTGAGATGACTATTTTATAGCCTACAGGTTTTCCAGAGAGCTCTTGGAGCTCAGAGATGAAGTCAAAGAAAGTATCCATATCAGTAGCATACGGAAAACGATTTGGGCTTATGAGATTTTCATGAGCAGGTATACCTCTATAGTAAGCGATGTCATCACTCACTTTGGCTGCGAGGAGTTTACCTCCTGTCTGTTTGGCACCTTGTGCAAGTTTGACCTCTGTCATCTTCGCAAAACGCATTACCTTTTGGTAACGTACGGGGTCGAAATTCCCGTCTGCATCACGCACACCATACAGCCCTGAACCCATCTGAAAGGTAATGTCAGCAATGCTCTCAGGCGATGTACTAGGAAAATACTCAAGGTCTTTGTTCCAATCGATACGAAAATAAAGTAGTCTAGTATCATCAAATATAAAAGACCCTCTGTCGTTTTGTCTTACAACCATTTTTCGGTACACACGTTGAGAGACTTCTTTGTTGGTGAACAAGCGTAATGCTTTGTATGCACCTTTTGCAAACCAAGTCCCCTCTCTCATTTCTAGATAGTCTGTACAGTTACAGTCATCGACATTGAGCGAGGCGAGGAAGTTGGAGGTGAGTCCACCCTCACCTGTATTGATAGGGAAATTTCCTTTCTGTGCTCCTATGGAAAATGCACGTGTCCCCTCTGGGGAAATGGCACCATCACTCATGGCAGAACGCCCTACGATACTTTTAGAGACAAAAGGTGTGCGTCTGTTTGCTCCAAATGTCACAGAAAACTCCTGTTGTACCTCTGAGACCTCCTTAACAAAGTTTGCATGCTTAAAAAGCGTCTTTTGATTACCATAAGGCTTGGTAGGCGAAAACGAAAGGTAAGGGCTTTTGTTAGAAGCCACTTTGTCAATCCATTGTAACTTTTCAAACGAGTCATAAAAAGTCTCATCACCAAAGTACTGACGCATAGGTCCACGAAGTGCATAAAAGAGGTAACGCATACGTCCTATGAGTGGGTAGTTGATGAGGAGTTGGTTTTTACGTTGTACAAATCTATCATAAATAAACATACCTATGAGTACCAAAAGTATCACCACAGCCATGACTTTTAAAAGTACACCCCAGTCTGCTACCAAAAGTGGAAAGTTTGCAAAGAATTTTTCGTTATTCATCGTTTCCATCCTTAAAAAGTAAGTTATCTAGTGAGTATTTACCACCACCAAAGCTAGCAAATATAAAAAGAAATATCATGTAATACAGTGGTATTTCTATGCCATTGGTGGCTACAGAAAAACCATTGGGGGCATGAACAAAAAACATCGCACCCATCATAACAAAAGAAAGCAGTACTGAAAGTGAACGGGTAAAAAGACCTAAAACAAGTCCTATGATACCTACCGTCTCAATGCCAGAAACCAAATAGGCAGTAAATGTAGGAAATGGTATCGAAATACTACCAAACCATGATGCCGTGGCAGTCATATCACTCAGTTTCAGCAAGGCAGGCTTCGCAAAACCATACGCAATGAGTAGGCGAGCAGCCAAAATAAACAGATGTCTCGGATACGAAAAAAATACCGAAATCTCCCCAAATAAATTTTTAAACATAACACTCCTTTGTCAAATATTGATAAAATGATTATACACTTATCTTTGTGTAGCTACCATGCAATAGCTACAGCACACTACTTTTGGTCACTACCAACTTCTCTAAACTCATTTCATGCATAGCAGAGGGGATTCCTCCTATGCCTAAACCTGATGTTTTTGCTCCTGAAAAAGGCATCCAATCCACTCTAAAAGCTGTGTGGTCATTGACCATGACGGTGGTGGCTTTGAGTCGTCTGGTTGCTCTAAGGGTGGTATTGATGTCATTAGTAAAAATGGCTGATTGAAACGCTACCTCTAAGGCATTGGCTTCATCATAGGCTTTTTCAATATCGTCGTAACCATAGAGAGAGATAACAGGTCCAAAAATCTCTTTTTGACTGATGGTAGAACTTTGTGGAGGGTTGAGTAAAATGGTAGGTTCGTAGAGAGAACTGCTCAATGCTTTTCCTCCACAGACAAGCGTTGCTCCATCGTTAAGTGCCTCCTGTACCCATTTGTCAACGCGTTGGAGTTCTTTAGCTGAGATAAGTGGACCAACTTCGGTTTCTGGATTTAAAGGGTTCCCAACTTTGAGTTCTTTTACAGAGTTTTTGAGTGCTTGGGTCACTTCTTTGATGATAGCGTTGTCTATAAAAACTTTTTGTACCGAGACACACACTTGCCCTGCATGATAAAAGCCACCTTTCACCAAGGCAGGAATGACTGTTTCCAAAGAAGCACTTTTTTCGACAATAACAGGGGCAACACCTCCATGTTCTAAGGCGACACGTGTACCATTGGCAACACTTTTGTTTAAGTGCCAACCTACCGAAGCTGAGCCAATGAATGTTAAAAAGGCTATTTTAGAACTTTTGACCAAGGTTTCAGCTACCTCTTTGTCACAAACGACAACTTGACATAAGGCTTTGGGTAACCCTGCTTGGTATAAAATATCTACAAAATTTAAAGCACTCATAGGCGTAGCACTTGCAGGTTTCATAATGACAGGAGCCCCAACTGCAATGGCAGGAATAATCTGATGAACAGCAAGATTAAGAGGATGATTAAAGGCAGAAACAGCAACAACTACCCCTCGTGGTTCAAAAAAAGTACTTGCAGTTCTGTTGACTGAACTTTGGGTATGCCCCATAGGTATCTCTTTTCCTGCCATGGTACTTAGCTGCTCTATGGCAACTTTAAGACCATCAATCGCACGGTAAACTTCTACTTTTGAATCCATATAGGGTTTTCCACCTTCTTTGACTGCAATGAGGGTAAGTTCTTCTATTTGTTCATTCATAAGCTTTATCGCTTTTTCAAAGATAGCCACAATTTCATATTTTTTTAACCATGTATCATAGCTGTTAAAATAGTCATAAGCAAGGTCAATAGCCTCTTCTACTTCATTTTGTGTTGCCAATTTTACACTGGTTATTTTTTTATTGTCATACGGTGAATGTACGTCAAGAATTTTCATTTTACGCTCCTATAAGACATTGGTTATTGAGATGTAGTTCATTGAGAATAGCATGGTTTAAGTCGTAATTTACAGGTAAATCTATAAGATGTACCCCTTTACTATCAAGACATTCTTTTAAGATACTCTCAAATGATTTTACACTATCAGGACGATGTCCAATCGCTCCGTAAGAGTCTGCATGGGTTACAAAATTAGGATTGTTATAGTCCAAACCAAAGTTATCAAAACCCATGCCCTCTTGTTTCCATTTAATCATTCCATAGGCTGAATCATTGAGGATAATCACCACCAAATCAAGCCCTAATCGTACAGCTGTTTCAAGCTCTTGTGCGTTCATCATAAACCCACCATCTCCACTGACTGAAATAACCTTTTTTTCAGGGTAAATCAACTTTGCCAACATGGCAGAAGCAAGACCTGCACCCATGGTTGCTAAAGCATTGTCAAGTAATAGGGTATTGGACTCATGACATTGGTAGTTACGTGCAAACCAAATTTTATAGACCCCATTGTCTAAAGTAACAATGCCATCACTCGGTAAAGCATCTCGAATGATTTGTACAGCTGTTTGAGGTAAAATAGGGAAACGTGCGTCATGTGAGTATTTTGAAAGATGCTCTTCTACGTTAAGATTGACTTTTTTGAAATAGTCAAAATTCCACCCTTTTTGCATTTCGATGTTAACAGTAATATTATTGATGTTATGTGAAATATCGCCTAAAACATCCAATTGAGGGAAATAAGTATCGTCAATGTCCGAAGCTAAAAAATTGATATGTATCACTTTTTTACCACCTATTTCCATAAAAAATGGTGGCTTTTCAATGATGTCATGCCCCACGTTAATGATTAAATCTGCATACTCAATGGCACAATGTATATAGTCATCTTTAGACAAAGCCGCCGTTCCTAAGTTTAGTTCATGTCGTTCATCAATGACCCCTTTTCCCATTTGCGTACTGAAAAAAGGGATTTTTGTTTTGTTGACAAAATCTAAAAGAGCCGTACCAATTCTTTTTCGGTTTGCTCCTGCTCCAATGAGTAGCAAAGGATGTTTGGCTTGTTCAATCAGTTTAATCGCATCTTCAATGGTCGTCATATCGGCACAAGGGTAACGCGTATGATGAATATGATAAAACTTCTCTTCACACTCTTCTCGTGCAATGTCTTCAGGCAACTCCAAGTGTACAGCTCCTGGGCGTTCAGATTCTGCCTTTTTAATGGCATCACGAACCAAAGAGGGAATGGTATTTCCATTGACAATTTGTTTGGTGAGTTTGGTAAGAGGTTTCATCATGGCTACAATGTCCACAATTTGAAACTGACCTTGTTTACTTGACTTAATGGGCTTTTGCCCTGTTATCATGAGCATGGGCATCGCACCTAAATTGGCATAGGCAGCAGGAGTAACCAAATTGGTAGCACCTGGTCCAAGTGTTGCTAAACAGACACCAACTTTACCTGTTAAACGTCCATAAGTAGCAGCCATAAAACCTGCTCCTTGTTCATGTCTGGTTAAAATAAGTTTAATGTTAGAGTCTTTAAGTGCATCTAACATATCAAGATTTTCTTCTCCTGGAATACCAAAAATGTACTCCACGCCTTCATTTTCTAATGCGTTGACAAACAATACGGATGCTTTCATTTTATGCCTTTATTAGTAAATTTAGGAAAGTATAAGAAATTTACTGTGTATTTGCTGTGCATTTCATAGTTACACATACTTTCCATGAAAATTGAATATAATATTGGCAACTTTTATAATTAGGCGATACATTGAAAAAACTTTTTTTACTACTCACCCTCACCCCACTACTGCTTTTAGCGCAACACACAATAGCCCTACAAGTCCTCGGTTCGGGTGGTCCTGAGATGGGTGACAAACGTGCTTCTTCTGCTTATATAGTATGGGTTGATGGAAAAAGTAAAGTACTCATAGACTTTGGTGGTGGGGCTTCACTTCGTTTTGAAGAAGTGGACGCGAAGATACCTGAGTTGGATGTCATTTTGCTCACGCACTTACATGTTGACCACACTGCAGACATCCCTGCGCTGATTAAGGCTGCATTTTTTACTAGAGCCTCAGGAAAACTTCATATTTATGGGCCAGATGAGAACAACTTTATGCCAAGTACAGAAGATTTTATAGAGAGACTTTTTGAAGACGACAAAGGTGCATGGCAATACCTTGGTGACCACCTAGATGGCTCGGCAAGACTACAACTCAAAGCACATACTATTGATGACACCCGTAAAA
>JALUYL010000101.1 GCA_027012955.1 Sulfurovum sp. | reverse complement strand
CATAGTTGTTTTCATAGGTCAAATCAAGTGCTGAGTAAGGGTCAAGTACCGTATGAAGGATAAACCCTTCTTCTTCTAAAAAATCTTGAAGGGTTTCATTAAAGAGTTTGTCGTCTTCTAGGAGGAGTATTTTGGCTGACATATTTTATGTATGTAATTTTGCAAAGCAAAATTACATAAACATCCCACCATTGACTTTAAGTGTCTCACCTGTGATGTAAGAGGAGTGGTCAGAGAGTAAAAATGCCACTGCATCTGCCACTTCACTAGGCTTACCAAATCTTCCCATAGGAATCTTGGCTGTAAAAGCATCTTTTACTTCATCTTTAAGTACCTCAGTCATCTCAGTAGCGATGAACCCTGGGGTGATGGTGTTATAACGAATACCAGAAGTCGCTGCTTCAATGGCAAATGATTTTGTCATCGAGATAGTTCCACCTTTAGATGCAGAGTAGTTTGTCTGTCCTGCATTACCTGTCTCACCTACAATAGAAGCGATGTTCACTACCGAACCAAAACGCTTTTTACGCATTACTTTAAGAGCCTCTCTACATCCTATAAATGTAGAGGTCAAGTTCGCATTAATGACATCCATGAACGCTTCAGTTTTCATACGCATTGCCAAACCATCTTTGGTAATACCTGCATTATTTACAAGGTAAGAAAGTTCTCCATCTTCTGCAATAATCGTTTTGATACCTGCCACAAAAGCTTCTTCACTGCTTACATCAAAACCAATCACCTCAGCTTTACCACCTGCAGCTTGGATGTCAGCTTTGACTGCATTTGCTTCTGCTTCACCTGAACGGAAGTTAACCCAAACTTTAAGCCCCATGGATGCAAGACCTTTTGCTATCTCTGCACCTATACCTCTACTTGCACCCGTTACGAGTACATTTGTTCCTGTAAATTTCATTGTGACCCTTTATCATTAATTGAGGGTATTGTAACATGTAGGGCTTTAGAGCTAACATTCAAAGAGTTTATTTTTAATATCTTCAAAGACTTTGTAATCATCTGGCGCAATATTGTCTGAGTAAATCATGTGATTAATCTGTTCAAGCAAATGCAGTTTTGATAGTTTTTCTTCACAAAGTGCCTGATTAATCACCGTAATATGTTCATCTAAATTATACTCTGTGTCAATCAAACTATGTAAAAAAGCTTCTGCTTCATCATGACTACAATCAAAGTTTTGTCCCATCAAAGCACAAAAAAGTGGTGCTTCCTTTTTGATATCTCGATGATCTACTTTAATGATATGCGCTAAAAGTGTACCAACTGATCTTTTTATTTTATTTTCCATAATGTATGCTCCCAAAATATATTCATAATATCTTTTATCATACAACGAAAATAAAATTAAGTCAAATTATATCAGTGGTGCATCCATCTCTTCAGGAATCTTGAGTCCCATGAGTTTGAGTACGGTAGGGGCTACATTGTTTAGTCCACATCCCTCTTTTACTTCGCTTACACCCTCTGCAATAACAAAACACCATACTTCACCTACCGTATGGTTAGTTAAGGTGTGACCTTCACTGTCTTTCATCTCTTCACAGTTACCATGGTCTGAAGTAAGCACAATATTATAGCCCT
Organism: Sulfurovum sp.; assembly: GCA_027012955.1. Taxonomy (GTDB): domain Bacteria; phylum Campylobacterota; class Campylobacteria; order Campylobacterales; family Sulfurovaceae; genus Sulfurovum. The sequence continues at coordinate 4,333 of JALUYL010000101.1, read as the reverse complement.
CTTTTTTCGCTTTGTCTATGATGAGCCCAAGTTGTTTATCTACTGCGTTCACTGCTTCACAGGCAGCATCATAATTACCTGTATGTCCTACCATATCTCCATTGGCAAAATTCACTACAATGAAATCATAAAACTCATCCATCGCAGTACGCACTGCTTCACCGACCTCTGGTGCAGACATTTCTGGTTTCATATCATAAGTTTTTACATCTGGACTAGGGATGAGTACTCGGCTTTCAGCCATATACGGCTCTTCTATCCCCCCATTCATGAAAAATGTGACATGGGCATACTTCTCTGTCTCAGCCGTATGAAGTTGTCTAAGTCCAGCATGGGAGATAACTTCTGCCAAAGTATTTTCAGGTGCCACTTTAGGGAAAAGTATCGGGTAATCAAAAGAGGCATCATACTGTGTCATCGTAGCGATATGTAAAGGGTTGTAAGTGCGTTCAAATGAGGTAAATGTCTTACTTCCAAGTGCCGTAGTGATTTCTCTGGCTCTGTCAGAACGGAAGTTAGTCATAATGACCACATCTCCCCCTTTCATCCCACCATAACCTGAAAATGCCATAGGCTCCAAAAATTCATCTAACTCATTTTTAGCATAGCTTTCATCTATGTATTGCTCAACACTTAGCTCTGTAGAAGGTATGGCTGTAGCTATAGCATTATAGCCTTTTTCTACCCTCTCCCAACGGTTGTCTCTATCCATAGTATAAAAACGTCCACCCACAGTGGCGATAGAGATAGTCTCATCACAGATAGCTTCTATTTGTGCTACATAGGTCTTGGCTGAAGTCGGGCTTACATCACGCCCGTCAGTGATAAGATGCAAGAAAACTTTTTTCCCTCTACGGCTTGCCAGTTTTGCAAGCCCTATCGTATGTTCGATATGTGAATGCACACCACCGTCACTCAACAGTCCAACAAGATGTACCCTGTCACTTTTCTCCAAGGTTTCAGTTAATGCATGGTTCTCTTCTATACTTCCATTCTCTAACGCCAAAGAGACTTTCACTAAATCTTGGTACAAAATACGCCCAGAACCTATGGTCATGTGCCCCACTTCTGAGTTTCCCATCTGCCCAACTGGCAATCCAACAGAAAGTCCATGTGTTGAGATGAGTGCTCTAGGTGTCTTTTTAAACAGCTTGTCATAGGTAGGTTTAGTAGCATCTTTAAATGCATTACATGTACTGTCAGGTTTACACCCAATGCCATCAGTAATAATCAAAATGGTTTTTTTATTCATTATTATCTCTTTCTTGTCTTGGAGGTTTTCTTAATTGAAATAATAGTAGAATAAACTTTCTAAATCTTTAATGAAAGTACCACATGTTATATGAACTCTCTCAGCTCCTAGATATCAACCTTTTTGGATACATCTCTGTCCGTGCAGGTTTGGCTTTTTTTCTTGCTTTTATACTCACACTTACACTTATGCCCAAGTACCTCTCTTGGGCTATTTCCAAAAATGCCAACCAACCCATAAGCAAATACGTCCCTGCGCATGAAGAGAAAAGACACACGCCGACAATGGGTGGTGCCATTTTCTTAGCCGCTACGATTTTCGCTGCGCTTATTACAGTCGACTTAAGTAACCCTTATATCATTGGAGGCATCATTACACTTGTTGGTTTTGGGCTCGTAGGACTCAAAGATGACATCGGTAAAGTACTCTCTGGCGACAACCTAGAAGGTCTTACTCCTAAAGGAAAAATGTTACTACAAGCACTTGTTGCTTCTTTAGCAACAGGGCTTTTAATTTACTCTGGTTTCCCTACGGATTTTTATGTACCCTTTTTAAAAACACCTCTTTTTGACTTAAGTTATGCAGCCATACCTTTTTGGATACTTGTCTTTTTAGCCACTACGAATGCCGTTAACCTTACTGATGGTCTAGATGGTCTAGCCACTGTGCCTTCTGTCATAGCACTTTTTACCCTTGGTGCTATTGTCTATGTTACGGGTCATGCTATCTTCTCTTCTTATATTCTTGTCCCAAACATCAAAGGGGTAGGAGAAGTGATGATTCTGGCTTCAGCACTCTCTGGTGGACTTCTTGGATTCTTATGGTACAACTGTTACCCCGCAGAAGTATTTATGGGAGACACAGGAAGTCTTGCCATTGGTGGTTTCCTTGCCTACTTGGCTATCTTAGGTAAAAGTGAGATTTTACTCGTACTCATTGGAATTATTTTTGTGATAGAAACTGTCTCCGTCATCTTGCAAGTAGGGAGCTTTAAACTACGTGAAAAACGTATTTTTAAAATGGCACCTATTCATCACCACTTTGAACTCAAAGGTTGGGCAGAAAACAAAATCATCGTGCGTTTTTGGATGATAGCATTTATCGCTAACATCTTAGCGCTTGTTTCATTTAAGTTCAGATAAGATGCAAAAACCTACATTCTTTGGCTATGGACTCACCACAAAAGCCATCGCAAAAAAGCTAGGTGGTGGCTGTACTTTTTTTGATGACAAGTGTACAGAAACCTATACCGATGAAAACAATAACACCATAAAACCCTCACATGAATTTAACCCCGATAAAAGTAGTCTGGAAGTAACAACCCCAAGCTTACCTCCCAAACACCCTCTTATTCAAAGTGCAAAAAATCTCCTGAGTGAGTATGACTACTTCCTTGCTAGAGTGTTGTGCCCGCACAACACCAAAAATATAATACACAATACACAATCGGTGTTGTCATGGGACAACACCCTACGGAAAAAACCATTCATAATTTGGATAAGTGGTACCAATGGAAAAACCACCACCACACAAATGATTACCTATCTACTAGAAAAAAGAGGTGCAGTAAGTGGAGGAAACATCGGTACACCCCTAGCTGAGTTAGACACCAATGCGTCTATTTGGGTACTCGAATCAAGTTCTTTTACCCTGCACCATACCCATATTGCATCACCAGATATCTATCTGCTCTTACCCATCACTCCAGACCATTTAGACTGGCATGGTACACCTGAAGCCTATGAATCAGACAAACTACGCCCGCTACTTACTATGAAAGAAGGTGAACTCGCCCTTGTACCAAAAGGACTTAACCTTCCAAAGACAAATGCCTATGTGGTAGAGTATGACAGTGATGCATTTCTATGTGACTATTTTAACTTAGATGCATCTAAACTAAACTACAAAGGTGCATTCTTACAAGATGCACTCCTTTCACTTGCCATTACAAAAGTACTCTTTGATGAGACAAACTATGATTTACTCAACACCTTCAAACGTGATGCGCATAGACAAGAAGAGTTTCATGATGCAAAAGGCTACCTATGGGTTAATGACTCAAAGGCTACCAACTTAGATGCCACCATGCAAGCAATAAAAGGCTATGACGACAGATATGTACATCTTATCATAGGTGGCGATGACAAAGGTGTTGACTTAACACCTCTATTTGAGCTTATACAAAAAACCGATATCACTCTCTATACCATAGGAGAAAATACTCAAAAATTACTTTCTCTTTCTAAAAAGTATCATATCAATGCCGTAGAGTCAAATGATATACATACCGCAGTAAAACAAATATCACTTGTACTCAATAATGAGAGTGTAGCCCTTCTATCTCCCGCTGCTGCTAGTTTTGATCAATTCAAATCTTATAAACATAGAGGGGAAGTTTTTATGGATTTGGTTAAAAATCTATAAAATAACCTATTTCTCATATTTCTTGTATTTTTTTAAGTTTAAGGCGTTATAATTCTATCCACTTAAGTATGACACTTGTCTCTTAAGCGTGGCTCGGTAGCTCAGGGGTAGAGCAAAGGATTGAAAATCCTTGTGTCGACAGTTCGATTCTGTCTCGAGCCACCATGCATTAATCTCCCCAAAATTCCATATCTGAAAAACAATACCACAGGTAGTAAAGTATCTAATTTTCTTATCTTATTACATCCTAGTAAGACAATCATAACTTACAAATCCGAAACTATTACTGCTTATTCAAAAGAACTTGAGTACAAGCAATATAGGACGCTTCTGAAGCGAATAAAACAGGATATAAGACCAAAATGTAGTTGAACCGTAAAACAAGCCATTATCACTGCTAAATGCTAGAGGGGCTTTAGATAATACTTTGAATAGCACCGCACAAAAATACAGCAACAACAATAGCAGTAATATCCCAAGACCAACAGGCAAGCAAAGTAAAAAACAGTGAAAGAATGGGCGAATCATAATTGTAAAAAGAGAATAAGCTAGCTATTGCACTAAAGTAACTAATAAAATAAATGAAAGCGATATGTTTGTGATTAGTGATTAAGAGAATAAAAAAGATAGTTAAAATAGAAGATAGTTATTGTAAAA
>JALUYL010000100.1 GCA_027012955.1 Sulfurovum sp. | reverse complement strand
ATAAACAAAATAGGTCAAGAGCAACCTTTTGCAAAAGATATTCCATGGAATCATGGTGGATATAAATACAATGGTATAGATGAAGTTACTGTGGAGGTAGTATAATGAAAAAACTTATTTTAATCGCAGCCTTATTGGCATCACCTCTTTTTGCACAAGTTAAAGAGAAAATAGAAGTACCTTATGTAGCCTTTCCTATCAAAATGGGAAAAGGTTTTGATGCACTACAGGCAAACTGTCTTATGTGTCACTCTTTTGGATATATGATTAACCAAGGAAGACAACCTAGAAAATTTTGGCGTGGTAAAGTAGATAAAATGATTAAAGAATTCAAAGCTCCTATTGGAGAAGAGGCAGCTAAAGCTGTAACTGATTATCTTTACAAATACTATGGAAATCAAAAACTCAAATAACGCTTTGTCCCTCTAGGGACAAGCTCAAATCAATAACCCCAACCCATAGGCAAAGAGTTGATCGTGCTTATTTCAACAGATTTATTATGAAATGCAAAAGCTATTATTGAGACCTATAAAAAACGTTGGAACATCGAAATGAAGCACTCATAGCCAAGATTACACTCTCAATGTTCACCTATAATCTTGTCAGCTATATCAACAGAATACAAAATGAACCTCAAACACTAGGTTAACTTGAAGCACTAGCCATATCGATGCAACTCTTTCTTCAGGTACTTACAAATATCGCTCTGCTTAGGACTTACACTCAAAAAGAGCTTGGGTTTATGGGCGAAAGTTGAGTTATAAGATATAGACTGTGTATTTAGTGTGTGCTTTATCGCTACACATACTTTCCATGAAAATTGAATATAATATTGGCAACTTTTATCATTAGGCGATACATTGAAAAAACTTTTTTTACTACTCACCCTCACCCCGCTACTGCTTTTAGCGCAACACACTATAGCCCTACAAGTCCTCGGTTCTGGTGGTCCAGAGATGGGAGACAAACGCGCTTCTTCTGCTTATATAGTATGGATAGATGGAAAAAGTAAAATACTCATAGACTTTGGTGGTGGGGCTTCACTTCGTTTTGAAGAGGTGGATGCAAAGATATCTGAGCTTGATGTCATTTTACTCACGCACCTGCATGTTGACCATACAGCAGACATCCCTGCCCTGCTTAAAGCTGCATTTTTTACCAGAGCCTCAGGAAAACTTCATATTTATGGACCTGATGAGAACAACTTTATGCCAAGTACTGAAGATTTTATAGAGAGACTTTTTGAAGACGACAAAGGTGCATGGCAATACCTTGGTGACCACCTAGATGGCTCGGCAAGACTACAACTCAAAGCACATACTATTGATGACACCCGTAAAATAGTTACTGTCTACAAACAAGGAGACATCAGTATACAAGCTGTCTCTGTGCATCATGGTCCCATCCCTGCTGTGGCATACAGGGTCAATGTAGGCAACAAAAGCATAACCTTTTCAGGCGACATGAACGGAGACTACCATACCTTAGAGACCTTGGCAAAAGATACAGACATCTTAGTCGCACACAATGCCGTACCCAAAGGAAGCACAGGCGTCGCAGCTGCCCTGCACATGACCCCAGACATCATAGGACAGATAGCCCAAAAAGCACACCCCAAAAGAGTGGTGCTGTCTCATAGAATGTTAAGAACACTAGGCAGAGAGAAAGAGACACTTAGTGAAGTACATAAGTACTATAAAGGCTCTGTGAAATTTGCGAATGATAAGAGTTATTATAAGGTTAAGTAGTGGCAGACCTATGTGTCTGCGCTTCTAAACCTACACTCACCAAGGGTCACAGTCTTACCCTTGGCAATTTCACGCAAGATATAAGCTAACGTACCCTCTGCATCTGTTTCAGGCATTTCTTCACTTATCATGCGAAGTGCTTCTTTTTCAGATGTTTTTGTCCACTTTTTTTCGTAGGTATATTGGGTAGTTAATGTCACGAGCTAAACTAAACCTATCTCTGCAAAGATAGGCTCTACTTTGAGCCACCATTCCTGTAAGGTATTGTTCAAGTCAGAAATAGCTGTTTTTTCTTTTTTCCACTCTTGTATCTTTTCGATAATTAACGGTTTATCCTCTTCTGCAATATGCTTTGATTTTTGTATCTTGTCTACGGCTTTGGCTATTTTATGTTCCATAATCATTCCTTTTTTCTTATATTAACATTGATTAGCAAAATTTAGTTAAAATATTAAAAACATATTACAAGGATTTACCCTGACACATGCCATCAAAGACTTCATCAAAAAAGACTCCTCCTCAGGTATCATCCTTATATTTGTTACCATTTTGGCACTGATACTCCAAAACTCAGGACTCTCAGGTGCCTACACAAGTTTTCTACATACACCCGTAGAAGTCCGTTTTGGGGCGCTACACATAGCTAAACCTCTACTGCTTTGGGTCAACGATGGTCTTATGGCTATCTTCTTTTTTGTTATAGGGCTTGAGGTCAAACGTGAAGTAATGGAGGGACACCTCTCTTCTCTCTCACAAATCACACTACCAGGCATCGCTGCTATCGGTGGTATGATAGTGCCTGCGCTTGTTTTTATATCGTTCAACAAAGGTGCAGAGTTTGCCATGAACGGTTGGGCTATTCCCACGGCAACAGACATCGCCTTTGCACTTGGTATCTTATCTTTGCTAGGCAACCGTGTGCCTGTCTCACTCAAAATCTTCCTTATGGCACTTGCCATTATAGATGACCTTGGTGCCATTGTCATTATCGCACTTTTTTATACTTCTGAGCTTTCTACTATGTCCATCAGTATTGCAGGTGCATCTTTGGTGGTGCTGTTTATTATGAACCATCTTAAAGTTGCGCGGCAGGCAGCCTACATTTTAGTGGGTATCGTGCTTTGGGTTTCGGTGTTAAAGTCTGGCGTGCATGCCACACTCGCAGGCGTAGCACTTGCCTTTATGATACCCCTACACTCCAAAGATGAAAATGGCAAAGATTTTTCCATGGCACACCACATGGAACACAGCCTTCACTACTGGGTCGCCTTTTTCATCTTGCCACTTTTTGCTTTTGTAAACGCAGGGGTAGACCTTAGAGGTATCTCACTTGAAGAGATGGGAGGCACGGTACCACTAGGCATCATGGCAGGACTTTTTATAGGTAAACAAGTGGGTGTTTTTGGGTTTTCATGGGTAGCCATAAAGCTTGGCATCGCCTCCTTGCCTAAAGGAGCCACATGGACAACACTCTACGGTGTCGCCGTACTCACGGGGATAGGTTTTACCATGAGTCTCTTCGTAGACTCCCTCGCCTACAACGATACCAAGATGTTTCACTTTGCCGATAAGCTTGCCATACTACTTGGTTCACTTTTCTCTGGTGTTGTTGGCTATATCGTCTTACATCTTGCAACCAAGAAACTTAAAAATAACACTGAAAACTAGGAACAACCATGTACACAAATGAAGACTTAAAATCTGCCATAGACGCAAAAATATTTACCCAAGAAAGTGTAGAAGCATTTAGAACACACATTGCACAAGCACAGCACAGTCCCGCAGTGGATGAGGAAAATTTCAAACTCATCTCAGGATTTAATGACATTTTTGTGGTCATTGCCTCCATTCTTGTGTTACTTTCTGCGTCGTGGGTCACGTATGACATTCATCCTACACTCTCCGCTGCTGTTTCTGCACTTCTCTCATGGGGGCTTGCAGAGTTTTTTGTAAAGCAAAGGAAAATGGCTCTGCCTGCTATTGTCTTACTCGTCACTTTTGTGGGGAGTATCTTCTTGGGCACCACAAGACTCTTTCCTCAGATGAGTGAAGAGGTGATTATGCTTGCAGCAGCCGTCTCTGGCATCGCAGCATTTATCCACTGGAAACGCTTTGCTGTACCTCTCACTATCGCTGCAGGTATCGCCACTGTGGTTGTTTTTTTAGTCTCCATGCTTCTTTACTTTTTTCATGACTTGGTAGACTATGTACATTACATCATTTTCATCATAGGACTTATGACTTTTGCCATAGCCATGTATTGGGATGCTTCCGATACAAAACGTATCAGCAATAACTCAGATGTTGCCTTTTGGTTGCACCTACTTGCTGCGCCACTCATCGTGCACCCTGTGTTTAGCATACTTGGTGTATTTGACAGCCAGTCGGGTCTTGCTACCATCTTTGTTATTGTCATTTTATACTTGGTATTAAGCAGTATCTCACTCATTATAGACAGACGTGCATTTATGGTTTCTTCTCTTGCTTATGTACTCTACGCCTTTACAACACTCTTTAAAAACTATGGCATCGAAAACAACAGCTTTGCCATCTCTGGTGTTTTCATAGGACTATCACTTCTTTTACTCTCAGGGTATTGGTCAAAAGCACGTAGCTTTTTACTCCAATTTATGCCACAAAGTATTTGTGACAAAGTACCCCTAGCACATCATTAAATACTTCATGGTGGAGAGTTTCCCACCTCCTCACCTCCTTCCCCATACTATTCCATAAAAGAAAAAGCACCATTACGCTATAATCGCGACAATTATCCCAAATTATGCAATAGGATTGCCAAAATTAGTGATAGCGCTTGCAGTGTGGGTGTTTGCAAAGAATTTGAGTTTAACCCTTAGGTTAATCGATGATTATTTGTAAATGTCCACGGTGCAATGACTTTTACTAGTTTGGTAATTTCTATTACATCACTTGGGATTATATAACACGTAGGATGCACTATGAGCGAAACTGTAGAAAAAAAAGCAACATATAACCCAAAAGAAGTAGAAGACAAATACTATGCGCTCTGTGAAGCTCGTGGATATTTTGAGATAGATGGAAATAAAGCCATCCAAGAAGATAACAAAAATTTCTCTATTATGATGCCACCTCCTAACGTCACAGGTTCCCTACACATCGGTCATGCCCTCACCTTTACCTTGCAAGACATCATCACACGCTATAAACGTATGGATGGCTTTAAGACACTTTGGCAACCAGGGACTGACCATGCAGGTATTGCGACACAAAACATCGTAGAGAAGCAACTCTTGGCTGAAGGTACTACCAAGGAAGAGATAGGGCGTGAGAAGTTTTTAGAACGTGCATGGCTTCAAAAAGAAACTTCAGGTGGGAACATCGTACACCAGATGCGTAAGCTTGGTGTCACCCCTGCATGGAAACGTGAACGTTTTACGATGGATGAAGGACTTAAAGAGGCAGTCAAAGAAGCTTTCGTTTCTCTCTATGATGAAGGTCAGATTACACAAGACACCTACATGGTAAACTGGTGTACACATGATGGTGCACTGAGTGACATCGAAGTAGAACATGAAGAGGTAAATGGTAAGTTTTACACGATGATTTACAAATTTGCTGACGGTTCAGGAGAGCTTGAAGTAGCTACGACTAGACCAGAGACTTACTTTGGAGATACGGCTATCATGGTTCACCCTGATGATGCACGTTACGCTGACATCGTAGGTAAAGAAGTTTTACTTCCACTCACTGACAGAAAAATAAAAGTCATTACCGATACACATGTAGATATGGATTTTGGTACAGGTGTGGTAAAAGTCACCCCTGCACACGACCAAAATGACTACGCTGTAGGACAGAGACATAACCTTGAAATGATAAAAGTCTTTGATGAAAAGGGTATCTTGAACCACTACTGTGGAGAGTTTGCAGGGCTAGAGCGTCTTGAAGCACGTCCTGTCATCGTTAAAGCACTGGAAAATGCTGGGCACATCGTGAAGATAGAAGACCACGTACACCAAGTGGGGCACTGTTACCGTTGTAAAAACATTGTAGAGCCGTTTATCTCTACACAGTGGTTTTTGAGTGAAAAGATTGCTGAAAATTCTATAAAAGAGACAAAAAAGCACAACAACTTCCACCCTGCTCACTGGATAAACTCCTACACAGCATGGATGGATGAGCTTAGACCTTGGTGTATCTCCCGTCAACTTTGGTGGGGACATAGAATTCCAGTATTTACCTGTGATGACTGTGGTCACACATGGGCTGACAAAGCAGACGAACCAG
>JALUYL010000099.1 GCA_027012955.1 Sulfurovum sp. | reverse complement strand
AGGCTTCGAGTACATGGGGGTGCATATTGAATGTCATGACACCACTAAGCAGCATCACATCTGCATGGCGTGGACTGGCTACAAAATAGATACCAAGACGTTCTAAATTATAATAGGGATTGGAAAGTGCATTGCATTCTGCTTCACAGGCATTGCAACTGCCACTGTCCACCATTCTAATAGCCAAAGAGCCTGCAAATCTTTTTTTAACATGCGCTTTTATTTCTTTTTGTATCGTTTTTATCTCATCATCTAGGGCTAGGTTTTCTGTAAGAAGACCTAGTTTTGCACGTCTGTTCCAAAATTTAATCATAAATCATTTCCTATAAATCGTTTCCTGCATAACTTAAATCACAACTTTTATTAATCAGAGGGAAATCAGCGATAATATCGTTACGCATCATAAGATGTACCGCTTGCCAGTTGATAAAGCTTGGGTCTCGGATGAAACATCTTTCTATCACACCTTCCTTGATATCGATAGCCATAAACAATTCTCCTATGGAACTCTCACAAAAGCTCACATATTCTCCATCGTGTATGGAGCCTATGGTACAGATACTCTCATCTACTTCTATGAGATGCTGCATCATTTTAATACTGTTTTGTACTTCTGCGATACGTAACTTAAATCGTGCAGCCACATCTCCACTTTTTTGTGTCAGTAGTTCAAATCCATGTGCGGCATAAAAATCATTACTGCGTCTATCCAACGCAATACCAGAAGCTCTGGCTACGATACCCACAGTGTCATATTTGGCGGCTTTGTGCTGTGTCAATTTCCCTGTAGTGTCAAGTCTGTCCCATAAAGAAGGCACATCCATAATCCACGTTTCAAAATCTGCCACACTTGCTTTTAATGCATCTAACCATGCTTGCAAAGATTGAATGTCTATGAGACGATTTTCAAAATCTATCGCTCCAAATCCAAAACGATGTCCCGTTAGTTCCTGCATCTTTCTACGTGCATCTTCGCTAAGTTTTGAAGCGAAAGCAAGTGCCGTAGCAAATCCCGCGTCATTGGGGATAAACCCAAGGTCAGTTAGATGGTGTATCACCCTCTCTAGTTCGAGTAAAAAGGCATGACGTTTTTGCAAGGTATCTGGACATTTACTTTGACTGGCTTCCAAGACAATGTCTCGCCAACAGTGTTGATAGGCGATACTTTCATTGCCACTAATACGCTCCATGATAGGCTTGGCTTCCCACAGCGTTTTACCCTCAAGCATCTTTTCAATAGCACGATAGGTATAAAAATGGCGTACCTCAAGATGTAGCATCTCCTCCCCTGCTTGTGAAAAATGAAAATGCCCTGGCTCAATGATACCTGCATGAATGGGACCCACACTCACTTGAAAAACACTCTCCCCCTCTATGACTTCATAGCTATACGGCTCAAATGCCATGGCTTCACTCTCTTTTTTCTTAAAAGATTTACGCATAGGATGTAGGGTATGAGGAAACCGTTCATGGTGGAGTAAAGGGCGTACATCAAAAGCATCTTCACTCTTAATCCCAAAATCATCCTGCATCTTTCTTTCAAACCAAATGGCAGCAGGATGTGTGTGTGAAAGTGTTTTAATTTTAGGATTTTGCTTACTCACAAACTCACTTTCAATTTTCTCATCATAATAGGTCACTATTTCAAAGTGTTTGCCTTTGTCTTTGGCATATCTTGCTATCAATCGCATGCGTTTTTCTCCATTTTTTCTATGGCTCTAGGTAATTTTTGTGGATTTTTAATACGGAGCTGTTTATTGACATTCATACGACCAAAAACTACCTCTATATCACTTTTATTGACAGCAAACTCTTTGGCTAACCATTTGACCATGTAATCTGTTGCTCTCCCACCTACTGGTGCAGCTGTCACAGAGATTTTAAGTTGATTGCCCTTAGGTTTACCGATAGCATCCTTTTTTGCACTGGGTGTTCCTAAGATATTGAGAACAAGCACATCACCATCCCATGCATAAAAAGATTTCATATCTCTTGGGTGAAAAGAGCGGACTTCCACCTCCTCTGCCAGTTCATTTGCATTGAGCCATGATTGTCTTTTTTTTGCCATAGCTAAATCCCTTTCAAATAAGTAAGTGTTGAAGGAAGCATGAGCCCAACCAAACCAAGTGCAAAAATCATCAAGGCAATCAATTCACTGGCATAGACTTTTTTCTGATACTCTTTTCCTTCGTATTTCATGGACTGATAGACATCTATAAATTTATAAAAAATGATAGAGAGTAAGACCAAAAGTAAAAAGATAGCACCCAACATTGCTAAAAGATGGTGAGATGATTTAGCCGTATCTATCATCGCACCAAAGCCATAGAGCTCACTAAAAAACATAGGACTTGGCGGTAGAGAAATGACTGCAAGTAAAAAGAGTGAAACCAAAAACCAAAATAGTGTTCCTTTTTTACCTGTATAACCCCTAAGTGCCCCTGCAATTTTGTATTTTCCCTGTGATTCCAGTACCCCAGTGGAAAGGAAAAGTGCGGGTTTTAAAAATGCATGTGCACCAAAATGAAGCAAGGCAGCAAAGGTACCACCACTGACCCAAAAGAGTGCTATGAGTGCCATATGCTCCACACCACTAAGACTAAACAGTCGCATAAAATCTTTGGTACGAAAAATCAAAAATGCCACGATAAAGATGGTTAAAATGGCATAGATAAAGACAAATGTAAAAAGGTGGTCATAATTGACTTCCATAGCAATCTTGGAAAAGCGGAAAAATCCAACAATCACTGCGGATTCCAAGATACCACTAAAAAGTGCTGCAACAGGATAAAAAGAGGCTCTTTCAATATTGGCAAGCCATAAGTTCATCGGGAAGAATCCCATTTTAACAAACATACCCACAGAGACTATGGCGAAACCTATTTCAAATAAAAAGGGTGACTTTATCTCTTTTGCATGGGCTAAAAGAAGATTAAAGTTCATCGCATCTTCACCTAAAATGGGTTTGGCACTGGCATAGATGAGAATGATGCCAAAAAGAATAAGAGAAATAGCAATGGCTCCTACTATCATATAGTTCCATGCTTCTTTATGGGCGGCATTGGAATGATTTGTTTTTATCATATAGACCGTTGAGAGTGTTGCCAGTTCCAGTCCAATCCAGTAAATACCCATATTATTGGAAAGAATGGAAAAAATAAGTCCTATCCAAAATATCGCAAAAAATCTGTAAAATCGTCGATAGGCTTTGCGTGAAACTCTCACATGTTTATTGAGTGTTAAAAGTGCCAATGCAACGCCAATTCCCACAATGGAAGAGACAAAAAGGATATAGACATTTAAGGTGTCTGCCACCAGATAATCCCCAAGGAGATGGTAAGGTTTTGGCAATTCAAAAAGTGCTATCGTTGGTAAAAGTATTAAAAAAGAGGCAAAGGCAAGCAGTTTATGTACTTTTTTACTTTTTACAAAAGAGAGTCCAAAAATAATCAATGCGGGCAGTAAAAGTAACTCAATCATTGTTTAACTCCTCTTCATGTTCACGATTAAAAAGAAGATTGATTACCACAATCGCCATCAGGAGGTCAAAAAATATTCCCAATTCAACAAGCATCGGCATACCATCGGTTGCTGTAATACCAAGTAAGAAGAGTGAATTCTCCATACTTAAAAAACCTACAATCTTTGGTGCAATATTTTTATGTTCCATCATCAACAGTAAGGACAAAAAGAGTGAGGAGATACTGATAGCCACATAGTTTGAATTGTTTGCTATCATATGTGTAATGGGTTCCGCCAAATAAAATGTAAATACCAAAATCGCTGGAATCAACATAATGGCATATTGTACTTTAATCTCTGGCTGTATTTGACGGACAAAATGAAACTTTTGTGAAAAACTTTTTAAAAAATAAGGGATTCCTATGGCTTTGATAATAATCGTAACTACCCCCGTGATAAGCATAGCATTGTCATCTAACTTCGTCCCGATAAGTAAAGCCAAAATACCCAAGGTTAAAGAGTTAAATGCATACCAGTTCAATAGTCTATAAAGTCGTGTGGTAAACAAAGCGGTAATGAGCGATGCTAAAAACAGTCCTATAAAAAAATCAACCATCTTTTAGGCTCCTAATACATAAAATGTGATGAGAGATAAAAATGCAAAGACAATAGCAATACCCAATAAATTAGGTACTTTAAAAAGTCTTAGTTTTGCAGTATTAACCTCTAAAATAGCGACCACCATGGCAACCCCAAAGAGTTTTGCTATAAAAACAAAGATGGCTAGTGGTGCAGCGTATGTGTACCCAAAAGGAAGAAACAAAGAGACAAAAAGCGAAGCAAAAATGACAAACTTCACAGAAGATGCTGTCTCTATAATCGCCAGATAGACACCTGTCAAATCTAGTATCATTGCTTCATGCACCATAGTAAGTTCCAAGTGTGTTTCGGGGTTATCTACAGGAATGCGTCCATTTTCAGCAAGTAGAAGAATAAAAAAACTAATCCCTGCAAACAAAAAACTTGCCATATGTTCTTTGGGAAAATGTGCTGCCAAATTGACGCCAGCCTGCCCTACACCCAAGTCTCCTGCCATCATAGAGACAGAAAAAACGGTCAAAACCATAGCAGGCTCAACCAGTGCAGAGATAAATGCTTCACGAGAACTTCCCATACCTCCAAAAGCAGAAGCAGAATCCAGCCCCAAAAGCATCAAGAAAAATGTAGAGAGTGAAATCAACCCAGTAATGGTAAACGCATCTACAAAACTTACATAAAATGCACCCTGAACCACAGGAGGTAAAAAGAACATCGTCACAAGCAATGGAGAGAGCACCAAAAAAGGTGCATAGGTTGTGATAGCACTGGTTTCTTCTGAGACAATCGTCTCTTTACTGAGTAGCTTTGAAAAGTTTCTATATCCTTGGAAAATAGAGGTGGGTCTTTTAAAAAGAAGCCACATTTTCAACGATTTGATAAAAGAGAGTAGTAAGGGTGCCAAAAGAAGCAATACCACTATTGTAGTTATATAAAGTATCATTTTTTATCTCCAATAATAAGCACTTTGATTGATATAATCATAACGATAGATTCGAGTACAAATGTTGCCCATGAGAATGCATGGAAGAAAATCCTATAAGAAAAAAGTACCAAAAGCATCAGATTAAATATCATCGCTGCATAACGTGTCTGCTCAAAATGTGCCAAACGATAGACCCAATAGCTCACGAGATTGATAAGTTTTTTACTATTTACATAGAGGGATGTTTCAAACAGTGGTTTCACATGCACTTCATAGTGTGCATCACTGAATTTTGTTTCATGTTCCATAATCTTCTCTTTGTGAAAATGTTCATCTGACTTGTAAAGCCAGTTAAAAAATCGACGTATAGGTCCGGCAAATCCTGTCGCTGAGTACTGTGTTTTTGCAGTGGTTTTGTACCCACACCCCCAAGTATGATAGACCCTTTTTTTCACATCAAGTACTTTGTATGCGAACACTAAAAGGAGTGTAACGCCTAGCAAGGAAGCCAGTAAAATCAGCGGCGATACTACCCCACCATGCACTGCCACAGAATGCATATGCCAAAATCCATCAGGAAACATTTTATCATACACCGAGACATGATGGAGACTGATAAGCATTTTATCGAACCATCCAATATAAAAAGGCGTAAAAAGCATCAGGGACATCACTACCAATGCCATCAAAACCATCCCTGTTTTCATTAAAAAATTAACTTCATGTGCATGTTTGGCATTGTCACTTCTGTGTAGTCCTAAAAAGCTGATGCCATAGGCTTTCACAAAACAGGCTATCGCCAATCCTCCTGTCATAGCAAGTGCAAAGATAGCAAAAGGAATGGCAAGTTTTAAACTTGTATCTGAGATATTGTAAGAGCCCAACATGGACTGAAAAATCATCCACTCACTTAAAAAGCCATTGCTCGGTGGAAGTGCAGAGATACTAATGGATGCAAGTAAAAAAGTGAATGCCGTAAGAGGCATGGATTTGATGAGTCCCCCATAGTGTTCTATGTTTTTTGTATGTGTCTGATGAAGTACACTCCCCGCACCCATAAAAAGCAATGATTTAAAACTCATATGGTTAAAGATATGAAAAAATGCTGCAATAAACGCAAAAGTACTGAGGGTTTCCAGATGCAAAGAATCAAAGATCATACCCATACCAAATCCAATCAAAATGATACCTATATTTTCTATGGAGTGGTTGGCTAACAGTGCTTTAATGTCGTGTTCACTTAAAGCATACAATACACCCACTAGTGATGAAATAGAGCCGATAACCAAGATGACTATCCCCCATTCTAAGGGCCAAGGATACAGTACATCAAACAAAAAACGTGCAAACCCATAGAGTGCCACTTTGAGCATCACCCCACTCATGAGTGCAGAAACAGGAGAAGGTGCAGCAGGATGGGCATAAGGTAGCCAAACATGAAAAGGCACAGCCCCAGCTTTACTCAAAAAACCAAAGACAAGCATAAAGAAGAGTAGTGTTGGATAGGGAAAGAGAGCCACAATACCTTGCATATCGACAAAGTGCATATCTATGTTTCCATCTGTTGCAATGAGAAAGAAAAGAAGTAAAAAAACAAATCCAAAATGGGTCATAATAAAGTAAAACCGTGCTGCTTTAATCGTCTCTTTATCTTCAACTTCAGTGAGAATTAACTGCCATGAAGTGAGACTCATTACTTCCCAAAAGAAAAGAAAGACCAAGGCATTACCAGCGGTAACCACCCCAAGCATCGAAAAGATAAAAGTAAAGTAATGGAGTAAATAATGTCGTTTTCGTTCTATATGGGAGAGATATCCAAAAGAGTAAAAAAGGTTTGGTATGGTTCCTAAAAGAATGAGTGCAACAAAAATTAAAGAGAGTGTGTCGAAGAGAAACATTGTTAACAACTCCAGAAAAAATTTCTAATGGAGGGCTGTTGGCTAGAGGGAAAAGTCAGTCCTGAATCATTTGACAAGATTATATCTCCTAAGCCCTTATACATTGTTAAAATCATCGAAGAGACCCTTTATTTTTTTTCTCTCCAATAACCAATACTTTTATAGATATAGTCATCACAATCACTTCTATAAGCAGTGTTGCCCATGAAAATTCTTGGGAGAAAATTCTATAGCTAAAGAGTACACTCAGAATAAGATTAAATATCATCGCCGCATAACGTGTTTGCTCAAAGTGTGCCAGGCGATAGACCCAATAACTGAGTAGATTTGTCATTTTTTTACTACTTTCATAGAGAGAGACTTCAAAAAGTGGCTTGACTTCTACAGTATAGTTAGCATCAGAAAACTTTGTTGCATGATCTGCCACATTTTCCTTAGATAACGACTCTTTAGGTTTATAAAGCCACCCAAAAAACCTCCGTACGGGGCCTGCAAATCCGGCAGAAGAGTACTGTGTTCGTGCACTTGTTCTGTAGCCACAGCCCCATGTATGATACATTCTTTTTTTAACATCAAAAACCTTATAGGCAAAAAGCATCATCGAGGTAATCAAAAGCAAAGCTCCAAGCAAAATAAGAGGTGAGACAATGCCCCCTTTCATACCTATGGCATGCATATTTAAAATACCCTCTGGGAAAATTTCATGTATGACGGAAAGATGTCCTAAACTAGCAAGTGCTTTATCGAACCATGTGATATAAAAAGGTGTAAAAACCATCAGAGAGATAACAACCAAGGACATCAAAATCATACCTAATCGCATAAGGAGATTCACTTCATGGGCATGTTTTGCATTGGTACTTCTATGCAATCCTAAAAAGGTAATACCATACGCTTTGACAAAGGTAGCAATAGCCATTCCCCCTGTCATAGCAAGGGCAAAGATAGCAAAGGGGATAGAGAGTTTTAAACTCATATTTTCTATATGGGTAGAACCAAGTAAGGATTGAAAAACCATCCACTCACTTAAAAACCCATTACTTGGTGGCAATGCGGTAATAGAAATGGCCGCCAAAAGAAAAGTAAGTGCCGTAATGGGCATGGATTTGATAAGACCCCCATACTTCTCCATATTTTTGGTATGGGTCTGATGAAGTACACTTCCTGCTCCCATAAAAAGTAATGATTTGAAACCCATATGATTAAATGCATGGAAAAGTGCTGCGATAAAAGCAAAACTACTCAGTGCTTTAAGATGTAGTGAATCAAATATCATACCCATACCAAAAACAATAAGAATAATGCCAATATTTTCAATAGATGAATTTGCCAAAAGTGCTTTAATATCATTTTCATTCATGGCATACAAAATGCCCACAAGTGCTGAAAGTGCACCCATAATCAAAATGACAATGCCCCATTCTAATGGCCAAGGATACAGTACTTCAAACAAAAACCGCATCATCCCGTAAATAGCAACTTTGAGCATCACCCCACTCATCATCGCAGAAACAGGAGAAGGCGCTGCTGGATGAGCATAGGGTAGCCAAACATGTAAAGGTACTGCACCAGACTTACTTAAAAAACCAAGTACGAGCATAAAAAAGAGTAAGGAAGGATAGGGAAATGTTGCCGCTATTTCCTTCATTTGTGCAAAACCAATCTCTAAATTTCCATTGGTCACAACCAAAAAGAACATCAATAAAAAAAGAAATCCGAAGTGTGTCATAAAGAAGTAAAATCGTGCTGTTTTTATGGTTTTATCTGATTCTATCTCTGTTAAAATCAATTGCCAAGAGCTTAAACTCATCAATTCCCAAAAAAAGAGAAACACAAGTGCATTACCAGCACTTACGACACCAAGCATTGAAAATATAAAAGCAAAATAATGTATGAGATAATGTGTTTTTCTTTGAATATGTGAAAGATAGCCAAAAGAATAAAATAGGTTAGGAATGACACCTAAAATAATAAGTGCAATAAAAACAGTCGAAAGCGTATCGAAATGAAACATGTGTAACAACTCCAAATATATTGAATGGAGGGCTGTTGGTTAGAGGAAAAAGTTCAGTCCTGAATTATTTAATGCAATGATAGTTTAAAATTCTTTAAACACTCGTTAAGTAAGTGGTTCATTTTAGTTAAAAAATGTATAATCGCAGTAATGAACCACAGGGTATGACTTTGAAATTTACAAATAAAACACTTCTTATCTTCGACTTGGATGGTACACTCATCAACTCTGCACTTGATTTGGCAGTGGCAGTCAACTATATGTTAGAACAGTTAAGGCGTGATACTTTTAATGAAGAAGTGATACACGGCTGGGTAGGCAATGGTGCGCTTACACTTGTAAAACGTGCGCTCTCAGGCGCAAGAGAAGTTGATGATAATCTGGATGAAGCCTATGTAGAAAAGGCACTCAAAATATTTTTAGACTACTACGAGAAAAACCTTTGCAATGCTACCATACCCTACCCACAAGTCAGAGAAACACTTAATACACTCAAAGAAAAAGGCTACACCTTTGCCATTGTGACCAACAAACCTTTTCCTTTTGTCTCCCCTATTTTAAAAGGGTTAGGTATGGATGAGATGTTTGCACTTATTTTAGGTGGAGACAGCCTACCTGAGAAGAAGCCTCACCCACAACCACTCTTGCATGTGTGTGAACGTTTAGAGATTGACGTAGCAAATGCAGTGATGATAGGTGACTCTAAAAATGACATCCTAGCTGCCAATGCCTCTGGCATGGACTCAGTGGGTGTGACGTATGGGTATAATTATGGAGAAGAGATTGGGGTACATAAACCCAGTGTTATTATAGATAATTTTGGAGAATTGTTAAAATGTCTGTAGGGTGTTGTACCCTTACAACACCAAAAATAAATACCCGATAAAAGGTGTTGTCATGGGACAACACCCTACATGAAAGGAAAAATATTGTCTAACAAACAAGCAAAAATAGCCATCGTCGGTGGAGGGGTTGCAGGTGCGAGTGCTGCACTTTACTTCGGTAAACTTGGGCTCGATGTTACACTGTTTGAAAAAGAGCCAAGTCTTGTAAGTGGTCCTCCCTTTTGTCACCTTCATGCAGGAGGAAACCTCTACCGTGAGATATCTGACACCCAGTGTGTGACACTACTCAAACAGTCTATAGACTTTCTGCGATTTTATCCGTATATTGTGGACTATAGACCTACAGTGATTGTACTGCCTACTAGTGACAGTGGTACACCTGAAGCATTACTGCCTCGACTCAAACTTCTTACCCAAGAGTACAAAGCACTCATCGCTAAAGACAGCGCCAATGAAATGTTGGGCAAAGCAGAAAACTACTATAAAAGCTACGCCAAAGCAGACATAGAAGCACTCAAAACCAAAGAGCCTGTGTCAGAGCCACAAAACTGTGATGAGTGGATGATACCAGTGGCGAAAAACATTGACTTGGATAAAGTGCAGTTTCCTCTCATTATGGTGCAAGAGTATGGACTCAACCTCTTTAGACTTGCTGCTGGTACAGCACTTACTTTGGAGGCACTAGATACAGTTACTTTACATACCCAAAGCATCGTCCATAATGTACAAAAAAACTATGAGCTGGATGGGTGGGATGTCTCTTTTGTCAAAGAAGACAAAAGCCAGACACAACACTTTGACTATCTCATAAATGCTGCAGGGTTTAGAACAGGGAAGATAGATGACTTACTTGGTGCACCTTGTAAGGCAATGGTGGAGTTTAAAGCAGCCTATATTAGTCATTGTGACTCTTTTGATGGTACGAAGTTTCCTGAAATCATCTTTCATGGTGAACGTGGTACACCAAGGGGGATGGGACAGTTTACTCCCTACCCTCATGGCTATTTTCAGTTGCATGGTATGACCAAAGAGATTACCCTTTATGAAGATGGTTTGGTTTCAAATACACTTGTAAGTTGCCAACCTAAACTAGGTCAAGATTTCATCACAAAGATAGAAAAGTCTTGGACAAAAGAAGAGACACAAAAACGTACATACGCTGCCATAGGGCATCTTTCGCAGTTTATCCCCGCTTTTTCTAAGGCAGATGTGGGTTCAAAACCGCTCTTTGGTGCACAGCAAATCCCTGGGGATGACCCAACGCTTCGTGTAGCAGAAGTTTCTTTTCCCCGTGAACGTTATGCACGTTGTGAGATAGTCAAAGTATCCTCGGCGTTAGATATGATAGATGCTATTGCAAGAGATTTTGTGAAACTTGGATTTATAGATGAGGTGGTCGTTGTACAAAGAAATTTTGCACAGCATTTACACCTAGATGATGCTATACTAAGCCAAAGAGCTGAAACTATTGCAAAAGAGAGAACATACCCTGCTGCTTTAGCAAACAGAACAGTCCCAAAAGGATAAAGATGAAGAAAACATTACTATTACTACTACTTGTAGCACAAACATTAATGGGTGCAGAGCTTAAACATATGACTATAGGCAACCAAGACTTTAGCCTTACTACCGAGACGTACGACATCTATGACTCTAAAGGCGAAGTGCTGAGATGCTATCGTGAAGAGCAAAACAACAACCTGACCTTTGTCTTTAGTCTTATACTTAAAGACCGTACAGGTGCATGTTCTGACAAGAGTATGGAAGATGGCTACTATGAGATAAATGGCACAAAAGTTACGCTCTACAGCCATTGGGACAGAAAAGGAAAAGCTTACGATGCCCCATATGGCGTACGGGTACAGGTATATGAACTCAAAGACAACTACGATTTAGTACGGATTTCAAGTAAACTTTACATAGAAACCCAAAGACGAAATTATAGTAAGGACTCTGGGATGAAATACCTCTTTAAAGCACCACAAACACAAGAAGAAAAAGCAAGTTTACAAGCGTATGTCAGGGCAGTTGAACATAACTATGATGGTACATTTGTTTATGGAGATGAAGCAAAAAAACTCATCAAAGAAGTTGAAGACGCGATGACACGAAAAATGCGGGCTATTTGGAATTAGAAGTGATGGCTATCACACCTAAATCTCTCATCATTCTGAACCACTTTGGCAAATATACTTAACGGGGTATTTGTCTCTTTAGCGATACTCTCCACCTTCTTAAAATCTTTTTTATTAAAAGATATTAACATCTCGTACTCTTCTCCACTGAGCCCTACTATATCGTCAATGGTGGTCAATATCTCAAAACCATATTTATTAATATCTAAGAGTTTATTGGTATCACAAAAGAGTCCGTCTGAAATGTCCATACCTGCAGTGAGATACGCTCTTGCTTTGGCTATGAAGTCGGCTCTTAGTGTAGGCTCATAAAAGCGTGAATCTTCAGCGATACTTTCACCTCTAAAGAGTGCATCCAAGTCCCGTTTACTCTCTCCTAATGTACCTGTGTATGCAAGCAGATTACCTTCTTGTAATGTTGTACGTAAAAGAGGATTCTCACTCTTTGAGATAATGGTAATACTTAGATGAAGTTTGTCTCCCCCTATCGTGTCACCACCGATGATTTCACAGCCATACTGGGCTGCTGTGTTTTGCATACTCTGTGTGAGTGCATCTATCTGTGTATGTGTCACTTCTTGGGGGATAGAAACGGCCACTAGTGCATATTTAGGCTGGGCATTCATAGCGATGGCATCAGAGAGGTTTATAAGCATCGCTTTACGCCCTATCTGTGTCATGGACATCCACTCACGTTTAAAATGTACATCTTCAAAGAAGGCATCCATACTGTAGAGTGTGTCACCCATAACTGCAGCATCGTCACCGATATGTTTTGAGTTTAGGTTGTTAATGAGGTATTGTTCTTTATCTATCGTATTATTCATTGGTCAAATTGTAACATAGTTCGTACCTTTTTACTTTAGTTGATGGAGTATATGCTTTTTCATAGTTCCATAAGATATACTTAATTCAATAATATAATTCATCCTCATGGAGATTTACATGTCACAAAAACTTACAGTAAGAGCATTCTTTTTTAATGCGAAAACAGACTACCTGCCATACTACAAAAACTTCACACTTAAAGTAGAAGAAGATGCAACAGCAAAAGAGTTACTAGGACTTATAGAAGCTCAAAACAGTGACTTTTCTTACCCAAAACAAAAGCTCATTATGAAAATCAATGGGCTTATCGTTGAAGCCAAAGAGAAAGTAGCAAGTATCGTAGAAAGATTGGGAACAGAACTTACCATAGAACCTGTAAACAGCTACCGTTCAAACAATGGACTCAAAATAAACGATGATGACTTTATGCAAGCCTATGCACTCTTAGAACCCTATGCAACAGAGTCAGATCTTAAATTTTATAAAACACTCTATGCCCTGCACTATGCGTCGGAGACATCACTCTTTGACCGTGAGTACATCGGTGATGCAATCTTGGTACTGGCACACAAGATGATAAGCGAAGGGAATGCGCATAAAGATACCATTTTAGAAGCTATCACTTCACCTCACTCTGGTCTGTTTGACTGTGAGTATGAAAACAATCTTTTCAATGCCAAAAGCTACGATGCAGCCATCACTGCACTTAAAGGTATGGCAAAGAGAGATGAAGCTGATGCCTACCCTTCACTTATGGATATAATAAAAAATCGTCTAGGTATGGAAAAAGAAGAAAAAGTAGCAGTAAAGACAAAAAGAACTGTAAAAACAATAGATGACATCGAAAACAAATATATCGCATACTATGCAGGCATAAAGAGTGACAATGAAAATGTCATTTCACAAATTATTTCAGATTTGGGAACAAAAGAGGTAAGCATAGCACGTAAAAACAAACTCTCTGGTCTTTCTATCTTGGAAGATAACAAAGCATTGGCACTGAAAAAAGCAGGCGCTACACTTCTTGAAGCGTATGATGCAGGCGCAGAAGTACTTGTAGTGGAAAATAAAGCATGCTGTGAGATGTTTGAAACCTACTTTAAAGAGATAGAAACAACAGTCGGCAGAAAGATTATAGGTTTAGAACTTATGAGTGCTGAAGATTTTGCGGCACAGGTAAGTACAGTTAACGCTTAAAACCATAGGGAACCTCTAATTTTTTCGTCATCTGTTAGAGGTGCCCTCGATGATGACGAAAAGCATCGTAACACTCCACGTCACCTACACATAAACCTCCTATAATTCCTACTAAGCTTAAAGAAAATACGCTAGAATGTACACATTATGTTTAAAAGGATAGAGATACTATGAGCAAAAACTCAGATATAAAAATCTACGAATATGACGCTGTAGTCGTTGGTTCTGGACTAGCAGGTTTGGCAGCGGCCAAAGAGCTAACCGAAGCTGGCAAAAAAACAGCCGTCATCACAAAACTTCACCCACTACGTTCGCACTCAGGCGCGGCACAAGGCGGTATCAACGCGGCACTTGGTAAAGATGATTCTACAGAACTTCACGAGTTCGATACCGTCAAAGGGTCTGACTACCTTGCAGACCAAGACTGTGTTGAACTTATGTGTAGCAAAGCCCCTGAAACTGTCAGATGGGCAGAACGTATGGGTGCCGTTTTCTCACGTGATGCAGAGGGTGACATAGCCATCAGACCTTTTGGTGGACAGTCACAGCCTCGTGCATGTTACGCTAAAGACAGAACAGGTTTAACGCTGCTTCAAACTATCTACGAACAAGCAGACCGCGCAGGTATTGAAGTCTATGACGAGTGGTACGCAGGTGACTTACTTTATGAAGATGGCAAAGTATCTGGTGTGGTTGCATACAACATTAAAGACTCTAAAGTAGCCATATTTAACGCCAAAGTAACGATGTTTGCCACAGGTGGAAACGGAAGACTCTTTAGATTTAACTCAAATGCCCATGCAAACACAGGAGACTCTCTCTCTATTGTTGCTCGTCATGGTTTGCCTCTTGAAGATATGGAGTTTGTACAGTTTCATCCAAGTGGACTTGGTGGTTCAGGAGTACTTATCTCCGAAGCTGCACGTGGTGAAGGTGGGCGTCTTTTCAACTCAGAGGGTGAAAGATTTATGACCAAATATGCGCCAAATGCCATGGAGCTTGCTTCACGTGATGTTGTGGCTCGTGCCATTATGGAAGAAGTACGGCAAGGTAAAGGTGTAGGTAAAGATGGTCAGTCTGTAAACATTGACCTTACACACTTAGACCCTGAAATTATTTTAACACGTCTTCCAGAGCTTCGTGAACTTGCGATTGCATTTCAAGGGCAAGATATGCTTAAAGAGCCTATCCACATTTCTGCTACAGCACACTACTCTATGGGTGGAATACCTACAAACATTGACTGTCAAGTACAGAAAAATGCAGCAGGAGAACTTGTAGAAGGTTTCTACGCTGCAGGTGAATGCTCTTGTGTTTCTGTACATGGAGCAAACCGTCTAGGGGCTAACTCAGTCCTCGAAGCGATGCTTTTTGGTAGACATGCAGGTGAGAACATGGTCAAAGCACTTGATGATGGTCTAAGCCTTCGTAAAGCAAGTGTAGAAGATGCACAAACATGTATCGATGAAATGCATACGATCAAGACATCTAATGGTAACGAAACGGTACCAAAGATTAGAACCGAACTTCAAAATGGTATGACTGCTGACGCGGGTGTATTTAGAACCAAAGAATCATTAGATCGACAACTTGCCGTCATAGATGACTTACTTGAAAGATTTAAACACATCCGTATTGATGACAAGTCATATACCTTTAACACAGACTTGCAAGAAGCCATAGAGCTTGGGCATATGCTAGAGTCTGCCAAAGTCCTAGTCGTGGGGGCATTGCATCGTGAAGAGAGCCGTGGTGGTCACTTCCGTGAAGATTTCCCAACAAGAGATGATGAAAAGTACATGGTACATACCTATGCGACTATGGACAAAGATTTTAATGTCAACATCGAATGGGGCGAAGTTACGCAAGGTAAGTTTGAGCCAATGGAAAGAAAGTATTAGGAGAAGATGATGAGTACACAAACTGAAGAAACCGTAGACGACTATAAAGCATTCAATACAGATGAAGTGGATACTTTTCAGCCTACACGTAAGGTTACACTAAAAACATTTAGATTTAATGCAGAAACTGATTATCTTCCTTACTATAAACATTATGAAATGGAAGTAGGAAAAGATGAACTGATTCTTGACCTGCTTAACCGTATCAAGTGGGAACATGATGGAAGTTTCTCTTACCGTCGATCATGTCGTCACGGTATTTGTGGAGCTTGTGCTATTAAAGTCAATGGTAAAGCTACACTTGCCTGTAAACAAAATGCTTTAGAACTTATCGATTTGTTTGGTGATGAATTAGTCATCGAGCCAAGTTCTAAAAAACGTGCGATTAAAGATATGATTATCGACAAAGCGGACTTCTGGGCAAAACATGCTGCAGTGAAGCCTTATGTGATAGCTGATGTTGAAGCACGTCCAGAGCATGAGACAAAACAAAGTATCGCAGAGTTTAACAACTTCTTAGACTCGGATCTTTGTATTCAGTGTGGGGCATGTCACTACTCTTGTCCTGCCCTTGAAGTCAACGATGCCTTCCTTGGACCTGCCGCACTTAACGCAGCCTACAGATTTACCGTAGATACACGTGATCAAGCTGGTGATGAGCGTTTGGGTATCACTGCTGAAATGGGTTCAGGTGTTTGGGACTGTGTGAAATGTTTTGAATGTGCAGAAGCCTGTCCAAAAGATATTAACCCTATCGAAAAAATAGGTAAACTTCACAACCTACAGTTCGTACGTGGTGTGGCTGAGTCAAATGTTGCTACACGTCACGCAGAAGGTTTCCTAAGAGGTATGAAAAAGACTGGTTACTTAGATGAAGCAGATATCGTGACTTATTCTGAGGGTTACCTTGGTATGTATAAGCACTTAGGAACAGCCTTTAAGATGATGAAATCTGGGAAAATACACTGGCATTCAGGCATACCATTTATCAATAGTATTCCAAAAATAAAAAATCTCGATGAAGTACAAAAACTTATCGAAATTGCACAAACAAATAAGCTGTAAGGAGAAAAGATGAGCGAACAATTACACTATGCATTATTTACAGGATGTACGGCAAAACAGTCTACACCTGAACTTTTATCATCTACGCTTGCAGTAGCAGATAAATTAGGTATCAAAATCACTATTTTGGAAGAAGCTTCATGTTGTGGTGCTTCTCACCTACAGGATTTCGATGAGTTTTTAGCACACGTACTTAATGCACGTAACATCTGTTATGCTGAGAAATTGGGACTTACGATGATTACCATTTGTAATACCTGTCAGCTTAACTCTGCGATGACTAAACACGCACTAGACACTGACCCAGAGCTCAAAGCACGTGTGAATGAAAAACTTTCAGAAGTTGGATTAGAGTACAAAGGAACAAGTGAAATCAAACATTTCCTATATACACTGATAGATGAGTATGGACTAGATAAGGTAAAAGAGAAAGTAACAGTACCACTTTCTCACCTTAATATCGCACCATTCTACGGATGTCATAACATTAGACCATCTGAGTTACACGAAGAGGCAAATGGACATGAAAATCCATATGCACCTACTTCACTAGATAACCTTATAGATGCACTTGAGGGTAACCCAGTGAACTATGAGAGTAAAAACAAATGTTGTGGTTTTCACGTAGAGCTACAAGCCAACCATACCTCTGAAGTACTCGCAGGTAATGCACTTGTAGATGCCATCGATAACAATGCAGACATCATGGTAACACCATGTCCACTTTGTCACCTAAAAATGGATACCTACCAAGACAGTGTAGGAAAAGTGATGGGTCGTGATGTAGAACTTCCAGTACTACACATGCCACAAATGGTAGCACTTGCTCTAGGATGTTCAGAAAAAGAGATTGGTCTGAACTTCCACGTACAAAAAGCAAAACAACTTTATACACAAGCATCATAATAATACTGCCAGTTTTCTGGCAGTATTAAAGCTTCCCTTAATTAGAAGCACCCTTCGCCATGCAAGGTAAACAAAGTACATCTATAAACGCACGTCTATAGTAAAGTACCCCATTCATCGCCTCTATCACAGCAAAGACTGTACCTTTTCTCTCCATACGTATATTGACACTTAAGTCAAACTTTTCAAAATCATTCCTATAAAAAACAGCTGCCAATACTGTATCTTGTCTATCTATAAAAAGCGCAACAGATTTGGCAGGTATGTTTGAACGTATCCGAATAGGGATTTGCGTAGAATCTTGCACCATTGCCGTAGGCACGATGAGTTCCATGTTTAGACTTTGTTTGATAGTCGAAAACTCTTGTTCTCCATAAAGCGCTATAGCTGCACTGTTAAGTGTGCTGGCTTTCCATGCTTCAGGATTTGTTTTATGGTAGTCTACTGCACCAAGAGTAGAAATAAAAGCCAGGCTAAGACAAAATGCTTTCATACCCAGTTCAATGCTACTTCTCATCAAAAGCCATTTTTATCATCGCCATTCTAGCCACTTTGTCTCCACAGATGGTATCGTTGACTGCTAAAGACGATTCTAGGGAATTTTGGGACTTTGCATATTTGAGTACCAAATAGAGAGCATCTAAAAAACTTTCTTCTTCTGTGCAGTGCATTTGCTCCACATTTCCTTCAAAGTTCTCACCATGCCATAGTTTTCCCATACTTGCCAAAGCACACTCATCAACATTAGGTTGTTGTGAAAGTTCTGTTTGTTCAAAAATGGCTTCTTGGTATTTGTTAATAGCAGGAGAAACCAAACGTGCTATCTCTCCACCCATCATTACAGCACAAAGTTGTACGGCATCTCTATATGCCATCCCCTCTTCTACTTTTGAAACAACATCTTTAAAAAATGCTTCTATGGGTAATGGTTCTTTTGTTTTTTCGCTCATGAATGTACCTTTTATATCTATACTCATTGTAATTATCAGTCACCCCCTAAAAATACATCCCAAAGGTAAATAAATAATTTTATACCATCAATTCTACCATAACCTGTAAAAGGTCAGATAAAGATCAATATACTTTCGTCTTTCTTCTGCTTTGTGATGTGATATTTGGATAGGAACAGTAAAAATCCTACCCTAGAAGGGCAGGATTTTTACTACACTCCCCTCTTTTGGCTTGTTTGTTGGATTTTTTAGGCTCGATGGTTTTTTTCGTCCAGTGAATAGTTACTTTTCGTTTTCCCCAATGTCTGGCTTTTTTGAGGTTACATCCCATATAAATATCTATTTTCTTTTTCCATCGTTTATTCATCTTGTCTAGTACAACATAGGTACCTTTTAACCCATCAATACGTACTTTTGTACCATTGGTCACACCAAGAGGGAGTAAGTCTCGCGATACCGCTATAGACTTGACGCTAGGTTTTAGACGGTTGTTCCATGCAGCAAGGTAAGGGGTTTTGTCGGTTTCACGTCTACATGAAGTGTAGGCTGTGGCGGTAACAACCATAGTGTGGGTTTCTTTTTCTACTGTAAAATCTTTGTCATGATGTTTTTTAAGGCTGAGTTGTTCAGGGAAGATACTACATCCAGACAATAAAAAGAGTGCAAAGATAGAGAAAATAAAAAGATAAAATGGACGTGTCATAGGATGAGTTCTCACTTTTTTTGGTAGGGTATTATAGTCAAATTAGTTGTAGACGTAGATTATCTATAGATTTTATGTATAATACGTCTTATGAATATGAAAATCCTTTTACCTCTTTGTTTTATAAGTCAGCTTGCTTTTGCAGATACTCTCTCTTGTGATACTTTAGCCGCACAGTTTAAAACAACAAAAAATATCAGTACCTATGTGCATAATGTAACAGAAATAGCACAATGTTATATGAATAAAGAACAGTATATCGAGGGCTTTAACTGGTATGTAAAAGCTACCAATAAAGGTGATAATGCCTCACAAAATATTGTGGCAAGTATGTATTACTTTGGTGATGGGGTAGAAAAAGACTATGCGCAAGCATTTAAGTGGTTTATGAAGTTGGCAAAAAAAGGAAATGTAGAAGCAGAAAGTAAAGTAGCGGAAATGTACTACTATGCACAAGGTATTAATCAGAGTTATAAAGATGCTTTTAAATGGTATAACAAAGCTGCTAAAAAGGAACATCTGTATGCGGAAAATAAGATTGCAACGATGTACTATGAGGGGTTAGGCGTAAAACGCAATAAAAAGATAGCATTAAAATATTTTAAACGTTTGGCAAATAAAGGCTATGGGGAAGCTGAGAGTAAAATGGGCGAAATGTATTATTTTGATAAAGATATAAAGAGGGACTATAAAAAAGCATTTGTATGGTTCCTAAAAGCTGCAGAGCAAGAACATAGTTACGCTCAAAGTATGGTAGGGAATATGTATTTTAAAGGTGTTGGTGTAGAACGTGACTATGAAAAGGCCTTTGAATGGTCGCTACGTGCAGCGAAACAAAAAGAAGGGTACTCTCAAATGATTTTGGCTAAGTTATATGCCCAAGGGTTGGGTGTAGAAAAAAGTAAGGTTAATGCTGATGCTTGGTATATTCGTGCAAGTATGAATGGCATAGACGCAGCACCAGAAGCCTTAGAATCTTTAGAAAGTACTATGACACAAGCGCAGATAGAAGAAGCAGAAAAAATAGAACTTGGTTTATAACTTTACAAAATAGGCACTAAGCGTAACAACGAATACTCCAAACACATAAAAATACCATTCAGAAGTAAAATACGGCAATACAATGAGTCCAACACCACCAAAGAGTGGTATGGCTTTACGTTGTTTCTTCCCATAGATAAAATAGGCAAACCCTAAGGCACCTAAAAAGATGCTCCACAGTATATAGGTTGTACTCACTACAGTAGACCTAGTAGCGCTATGAAAAGTACAGGTGGGGTAATGACAAGTCCAACTTTCATGTACTCTATCCAGCCGATTTTGACACCTTTTTGTGCGAGTACATGTAGCCATAGTAGTGTAGCAAGTGAACCGATAGGAGTCATTTTAGGTCCTAAGTTTGAGCCAAGTATGTTTGCGTAAACCAAAGCCTCATTTCCTGCATAGCCTACCTTGTCTATGGCGATGTCCATTATCATAATGGTAGGCATATTGTTCATGATAGCAGAGATGAACCCTGAAAGGAAACCTGTACCTATGACTGCAACTGCATGACTTTGTGTTTGTAGTGCTACTATCCATGAAGCTATAACGTCAGTGAGTCCTGCATTTTTAAGTCCATACACAACGACATACAGTCCTATAGAAAACCATACTACCTGCCAAGGTGCAGCTTTGATAGTCATGAGAGGTTTAGTAGCTTTAAAGTGGTTTGCAATAGCTAAGAAAAGCAGTGCCCCACCCAATGCAAATACCGAAATAGGAAGATGATAGTGGTCGCCAACAAAGTATCCAATCATTAAAAAGCCCAAGAACCACCATGAGAGCTTGAACATGGTATGGTTTTTGATGACAGAGGAGGCTTCTGGAAGTTCCGTGACATCGACAGTAAGTGGGATGTCTTTTCTAAAGTATATCCATAAGATGGCTATGGAAGCGATGATACTCAGTAGGTTTGGTACAAACATATGTTTCATATATTCCACAAAGCCGATGTCAAAGTAACCTGCAGTGACGATGTTGGTAAGGTTTGATATTACCAATGGGTTTGAGGCTGCGTCACCTATGAATCCTCCTGCCATAAGAAAAGCAAAGATAGCCAGAGGCTTCATCTTGAGGTATTTCATTTTGGCTAGCAGAATTGGGGTGAGGATGAGTGCTGCACCATCGTTGGCAAAGAAAGCTGCTACGAGTGCACCAAGCAGTAAGATGTAAACAAACATTTTGTTTCCAGAGCCACCAGAAAGTTTTGCCATTTTTATGGCTGCCCACTCAAAAAAGCCTATCTCATCCAAGACCATAGAGAGGATAATAATCCCGATAAACGCCAGTGTTGCATCCCAGACGATATCCATCACTGTAAGCACATCTTGGAAGCTAACGACACCGATGATAAGTGCTACAATGGCACCAATGACCGCAGTCGTTCCTATCTGTAGACCTTTGGGTTGCCAGATGACAAAGAGGAGGGTGATGAGAAAGAGTGTTGAGGCTAAAAACATAGGGTTTCCTTGTAAATTATAATTATTGGTGTTGTAAGGGTATAAGCATCTAAAATGCAATGCAAGCGAAGCACTAAATGCTGAGTCGTACAACACCCTACGGTTTTATTGCTCTTGTAGGGTGTTGTCCCCTGACAACACCTTCTTTAATTGAGGGAGCAATATCTCTTCTATCTCTCTATATGTCTTTTCAAACGCCTCATAGCCTTTTCCATCTGGGTCTTCAAAACCTACATGTATTTTAGGTGCAGGTTTGGGGAACATAGGGCAGGTCTCGTTAGCATGGTCACAGACTGTGACTATGAGGTCATAGCTGTTGTCTATGACCTCATCTAAGACTTTAGAGTGGTACTCGTCTTTCCAAATACCTTTTTCTTTGAGCAGTTTTTCAGCATTTGGATTGACTCTACCAGATGCTTTTACTCCAGAACTATCGGCTTCTATGCCATCAAGCTGTGCATTGATGATGGCTTCTGCGATGATGCTTCGGCAGCTGTTTCCTGTACAAAGTATGAGAACTTTTTTCATGATTTTCCTTTAATTGATGAGGGATTGTAGCATAATTAATATTATATATCAAGATATATTGATATATAATTACTTTTTACAACATCCTTCAAATTCAGGTATTGCCACACCAAGGTAAGAAACCTCTGTCAAAATATCTTGGCGAAATTTGTCAAGAGGGGAGCGTATGGCGTAGTATGCCCAGCGTCCTTTACGTTCTACTCGTAAGAAGCCTGCTTCTTTGAGGATTTTGAGGTGTCTAGAGATGCGAGATTGTATCATCCCGAAAGCGGATTCTATGTCACAGACACATACTGCGCCATTGACATCTATAAATCTCAGTATTTTAAGTCTGGTTTCATCGTTGAGTGCCCCAACGGTTTGTAAAAAGTTTTCCATAAAAGTAGTGTAGCGTAAAAGTGATGATGTATCAATATATTTGGATATATACTATATTAGTATATTCTAATATAGTATTAAGTTTCTTGGGAGTATACTAACAGTATGGGCAAAATATGAAGGAGTACGAAATGACAAAATTTACTGCATGTAAACGTGCAAGTGTCGATACGCTGATGATAGAAAGTGCTCAAGATATGTTAGAGGCTGTAGAGATAGAGTTAGCAGAGAAAGTAAAACTTTTTGCCTTACTTGGCAATGAAGTACGTCTTAAAACGGTGTTACTTTTGTTAAATGTTGAGCGTTTATGTGTCTGTGACATAGCCGATATATTGAAGATGAATCAATCTCCCATCTCTCAACACTTACGAAAACTAAGAGATGCTGGCATTTTGGAAAATACACGTGAGGGCATGACTATTTACTATGCGGTCGCTAATGAAAAAAGAACTTTGCTTTTAAGCATTGTAAAAGGAGCAAATAATGATAGATAAAAAATTAATAGCAGGAGCATTGACTGCGGTAGGTGCATCTTTATGTTGTATTACCCCAGTGTTGGCAGTTTTAGCAGGTTCTACGGGATTTGCTTCTAGTTTTACATGGATGGAGCCTTTTAGACCCTATCTCATTGCCTTGACTGTTGTGGTTTTAGCTTATGCCTGGTGGGACAAGCTCAAACCTAAAAAGGCCGATATAGAATGTGCCTGCGAACCTGAAGAGGGTGGTAAGGTATCATTTTGGTACAGCACAACATTTTTGGCTTTGGTGACACTTTTTTCTGCTGTGATGCTTAGTTTTCCCTATTGGGGTGATGCGCTGATACGCAGTGATAAGCCTAAAACCATAGTGGTAGATAAAGTCAATCTGTTTAAAAATACCATTCATATAGAAGGTATGACCTGTCAAGCGTGTGAAGCGACGGTAGAGAAAGTAGGTTCAGATGTTGAAGGTGTCATTAGCATCAAAGCCTCCACCAAAGACAAAAGAGCCATCGTTGAATTTGACAAAAGTAAAACAGACATCAAGACTATTATGAAAGCGATAGGTTCTACGGGCTATAAACCTGTGAGCTATGAAGACAAAAGTGGTACACATAATGTTAGTGACATACCTGTTGAAAAACATAAAGAATCGACTACAAGTAAGTGTGGTGCTGGTAAGTGTGGTGCTGGAAAATGCGGAGACGCAAAATAGGAGGAGAATATGAAAACCTATGAATTTGATATACAAGGTATGACTTGTGATCAGTGTGCTCTAACTATAGATAAAACATTGGACATTAATGGGGTAACTGATAAAACTGTGAGTTACCCAAAGGGAAAAGCTATGGTACAATTTGATGAAAACAGTATTAATAAAGAGGTTATAAAAGAGTCTATAGACAAGATTGGACACTACACTGTGACAGATATTCGACCTGTAGGAGATGAAGCATCTAAAGAGAGTATGCGTGAAAAACATCTCATCATCATAGGAGGCGGTTCTGCAGCCTTTGCTGCAAACATTCAAGCCAAAGAATATGGTATCAGGGTAAGTATGATAAATGATGGACTCCCCATAGGTGGAACTTGTGTGAATGTCGGCTGTGTACCCTCTAAAAATCTGATACGTGCAGGAGAAACTCTCCACAAAGCCAATAATAACCCTTTTGAAGGCATTGCTTCCTTTGCAAAAATAGAGGATTTTAAAAGTATCATACAGGGTAAACGTGATCTTGTAGAAGATCTTCGTAAACAAAAATATATCAGCATCATTGAAGATATGGAAGATTTTGAGATGATTGAAGGTCATGCTGTTTTAGACTCGCCCACATCTGTGAAAGTAGGAAATCGCATAATTCAAGGTACTCATATTCTCATTGCTACAGGTGCCAGACCTATGATACCTGCTATTGATGGCTTGTCTGAAGTATCCTATCTGACCAATGAAGAAGCATTTGAATTGGATATTCTACCCGAATCTATGATTGTGCTTGGCGGAAGCTATATTGCTCTGGAAATAGCACAAATGTTTTCCAGAATGGGTTCCAAAGTGACTGTACTGCAACGTTCAGAACGTATTCTTAGTACGGAGCAAGCAGATTTGACAGATGCACTTACAGAATATTTGGAAGAGGAAGGTATGGAAATTGTGACAGGCAATGCCATACAGGGTGTCAAAGAAGTAGATGGTATGGTGATGGTTTCTTCTCTTGTTAATGGAAAGGTAGAGGAGTTTAAAGCCCAAAAACTTGTTGTAGCAACAGGCAGGAAAGCCAACATGGAAGATATGAACCTGGAATCTTTGGGTATTAAGTTGAAATCCAATGGTGGTATTGATGTAAACCCGTATTTACAGACAACGCTTCCTAGCATTTATGCAGCTGGAGATGTTACGGGTGACACGATGTTCGTCTATACCGCAGCATATGAGGCTAAACTGGCTGTAGATAATGCTTTTGGGAAAGATAAAAAAGCGCGTGATTACGCTGTTTTACCCTGGGTGATATTTACAGATCCTCAGGTAGCAGGCGTCGGACTGGATGAAGTACAGGCACTAGATCATCGCATACATGCTGATGTGGCGATGCTTCCGCTCACTTATGTGCCTCGTGCTATTGCAGCAAAAGATACAAGAGGGTTTATCAAGCTTATAAGAAATAAAGCTGATGATAGACTCATCGGTGCGCGTATACTTGCCCCTGAAGGTTCAGAACTGCTTATGGAAGTGGCACTAGCTATTAGGTTTGGTATAAAAGTGGATGAACTCAAAGAGATGCTTCATCCCTATTTGACATTAGCAGAGGGAATCAAGCTTGCAGCCATAACCTTTGACAAAGATGTAAAAGAGCTTAGCTGCTGTGCAACATAAGATAAAAAGGATACAAAATGTTTACATTTAAAGCTGAAGAGACAAAAGAGAGTTGTGAACTAGGAGATAACTGCTGTACACCACAGCCTAAAGGCAAAGTGGAGTGTCCTAGCTGTCATGAAAAAGCCAAAGGTGTGCTGGGAAAAACGGTTGCCCACTTGGTAAAAGAGGAGAGCAAATCAAAGCTTGATAGTTTTGATGGCTTCTACTACTGTAAAACACCCACGTGTAAAACAGTCTATTTTAGAGAGGGTATAGTTTTAACCCAAGAAGATATGCGTGTGGTTGTAGGGCTTAAAGATGGTGCCACTCCAGCTACAGTCTGCTACTGTTTTGACTGGACAAAAGAGAAAATAAAAGCAGAGCTTGAAGCTACAGGAAAAACCACAGCGCTTGAAGATATCAAAGCAAAGATGGAAAACCCTGGGTGTAGCTGTGAAGTGCTTAATCCTAGTGGGGGATGTTGTTTAGGGGATGTGGGTAAAGCGATTAAAGCTTTGGAACTTCATTTATATATGAGAGATTGAATAAAGAAGAGTGATGCCCCTAATATAGGGCATCATGGGTAGATTAGTTCACTGCTACTTCAACAGTTGTACCTTCCCAGAAAGATACTTTACTCAGAAGCCCCCAAATACGGTCTTTTTGACGGTATCAACGATATTTGGAAGAGATAAAATTATCATACTAATATCATACATATACTGTATTTATCTCACTTCAGGGGATAAATAGGGGATAAAAATGGTTGGCACTAAATTTTATAGTATCTAGTGTAAACAGAGATAAAAAGTATTATATCTCTTTCAACTTTTCCCATATCCTCACCATTGCCAATGTATCAAGCCTACAATAGGCTAAAAGGTCTTTTTTGATTTCTTGTACCTTAGACTTGTCTTTTAGTAAATGAAGGTTGGCGAAGGTGTCCATTGCATCTCCTCCATTTTGTATGCTTCCTAGTTTTTTGTAGTCTAGTTCATCATCATTTGGAAAAAGTGTTGGGAGTACTACTTTTATGGAGTATTTACCTTTAAATTTTGGATGGTAGTAGTGCTTCTTTTGAAAAGGGTAAGCAAGGTCGACAAATCTTTCGTTAAGTGCCAGTAGTGCATCGGCTTTTTGAGGATGGTAAAGAGCCAAGTTTTTGATTTGTGTCATCTCAAAAGATTTGTTATAGGCTATTATTAATGTCTTGCAGCATCTGTCTTATCAAGGGTTCTCTTGGGTCACTGTTTTCATCGCCTAAAAACTCTTTGTGTTCTAGTGTACCGTCTTCATGTAAGATGTGCAGTGAATACTGAAATGGCATCTGTGCATAGGGTCTTTGTTGGTCAAATCTTGGAATGGCATTTTGAAAAGTCTCAAAGTCAAAGAAGTTAATGGGGTACTCTATGGTATCTAAGAATTTTTCTATCTCTTCCTTGTCTATGTGTATCTCTTGGGATTCATGATGCTTTAGTTGCAGTGTTGCGTTTGCTCCAAAAGTAAAATCATCTGGTATGTCATCTATATGCGTAATGCCTTGTTCGTAAAGTGTCCACTGTTTTCCCATAGCATAGGAGATGTCAAAGACGGAATTTTCTTTAGGTATGTGTTTCCAACAATGAGAACTGAAGTCACAGCTGTATGGATTGTCACAATGTTTGCCTATGTCAATGTCGGGTAAATCCTCGCTAAGTACCTGCTCCATGTTTGCCAGTTCTTCTTCGATATTTTCTAACTCTTCTTTAACTTCCACGGTAATGTCATCAATGGCAAAGAGCTTTTCTATCTCAAGTGCACCATTTCGAGTGTAGCTGTTGTCGATATGCACAATGTATGCTTTATTGAGCCTAATGCATTTTGCGAGTGCATACCATTGTATAGAGGCATCTTGTAGATAATGGTTTTTTACTATTCCCTTGTCATCACGTGCAGAAGTAGAGCCTTTAACCTCATACATATCCCAAGCCTCACCGTTTCGTACTAAGATGTCTGCCATAGCAAAAATGCCATCCTCTCTGAAGGTTGCTTCATAAATGACCTTTGTATCATTGTCCATCAACTCTTTTGTTTTCTCAATCATTCCGTTGAAATCATCGGGATTAAATGTTATCTCGACACCACTTGAGAAAAGGTCTCTTGCTAGTTCTCCTATGCTAATACCTGTATTAAAAAGAGATGCCTGTGCATCATCAGATACGGTTCTTAGCTCTGGTCTATTTTTGTAAAGCCAGAGAGACTTCAGGCATTGTCTGCCACGGATGTATTGGGATTTTGAGAGGTGCATTTTGAATTCCTTTGTGTCTTGGGATTATGTAGTCACTGCTTTTCGTTAAATGCGGAAATTAGTACTGTAGCTTCCGCATAGTTTTTACTAATGGTAGCATCTTCTTTTGTTCCCCATATTATAGATGCATCTTCATTGGCATCTCTACCGATCATATTTATAGCTTTCTCAAGTTCAGCTATAGATGCATCAGGATGGATTTTGAAATGCATCAACACACCCGTTATTTGACCCATGGACTTGTAGTCAAATGATGCGTTTTTGATAGCCGATTTTATGGCGTACATTGGTGCATCATCTCCTGTATACTGACTGCTACCCACAAAAGCTACATTACCACTCCCTAAAATCGTTTTTATATCTGCCTCATCGAGATTGATATCATTTTCTCTAGTTGGAATGATTTTAGGAAGTATTGTCTTCAGAGATGTTTTGGTTTCATCGCTAAATGCTGTTTGATTGATGTAGTCATCAAGATTTTTTGTTTGTGTTGTATTCATGTCTTTATCTCATCCTTTGGTGATTGTGTTTTAATTGAAATTTGTGACTGCTTCAAGCTGAGAGAAAACATCATAAAGTGCTTCATTAAATCTTTTTCGCTTCTCAGGCTTCCAGTGTCCCCCAAGTGGATGGTAAAAAGATAATAGCTTTTTTGCCTCATCTTTCTTTTTCGATGAAATATACAAAATATTTTTCTCTTCGCCTAATGCTTTTAATAATATTTGTTTGGCATATTCTTTTATCGGTTTATTTTTTAGTTTAGATGTACCCCACGCAAAAAATACAAAATCACCAGCAAACTTAGGAGAGTTGTCAACATTAAAAAGATTTTCTTTTTGAGCTATTTCATCATTAATGAACTTCCAGTCGTCTTCTGTCAGTTTACTTTTTCGAAAGTTAAAAAGATTTTTTATTTCTATCACACCTGAAGTATATTTGCCATGTTTCTTCAATAGTTCAAAAACCTCTTGATATACAACCATAGTCTTGTCAGGCTCTAACCCTACATAAGTACCAAAATTATAATCTTGAAAAGGATTAGCTTCAATACTCCCTAATGGTCGTGACCCACCAGGATTTAACATAAATATAGTTCCGAGAATATCATTTTCTTCAGGCTCATCCAATAAAGAATCTTCATTTAGTGACATGAAGGTTTTAGTTCTGTATATCTTACCTGTATTATCTTTTTCAAATTTTCCAAAAAATTTCATTTCTTCTCCTCATTTTGATTAAAGAATTGTAAGATACTACATAGACAATAAATGTCTACAGGTTAATATTTAAGATTTTTTTTGATTATTTCAATATGATTTTTCACCTCTTGAAAATTGTATCTATCTGTTGATTCTTTTGTACATGAATAGATATCTTTAAACGAAATAGCAGAACCAAGCATTTTTATTGCTTTTCCCTTCTTTGTCCCTACAATATATTGGAGCCACTTGCAGATTCCCAAAGACAACCCACAATTTAAGCTAAATTGAATTTCAAAAAAGCCCTTAAACCCTCATAAATGTTATAATTATCTACCAAAAAAAAACAACACTACAAGAACAAAC
>JALUYL010000098.1 GCA_027012955.1 Sulfurovum sp. | reverse complement strand
CTCAGCCAAAACCAATCCTGAAAAATCCAACACCACAGAGATAAGAATGATATGCATAAGATTTGGCACAATGTGACGACGGATAATGGTAAATTTACTTACACCAAAAGCTTTGGCAGCTGTGACAAACTCCATTTGTGAAATCTTCAGTGTCTCAGCTCTAAGCAGTCTGCACAAACTCGTCCATGAAGTGATACCTAGAATGATGATAAGAAACAACAGACGTAAATCTGAACGCTCCAGTGTGGTTTCAAACCATGTAGGATGGTTGTCCATCATTACCTGCATGGAGAGTACTCCTGCGGCAATAAGGAGTACCCCTGGGATAGACGATAACGTAGTGTAGAGGTATTGAATGACATCATCGACCCAGCCGCCAAACAGCCCAGCACTAACACCTAAGATGACAGCAACAGGTAACATAATCAATGTCGTAAGGATACCTATAAGTACGCCTGTACGTATGCTTTTGAAACTTTGGTAAAGTACATCACCACCCACCTTATCCGTACCTAGTACATGATAGGAGTAACTTAACATATAGAGCCATATAAAAGTGATAACCAAAAGCATAAACGTCACGTAAGCTGTACGCCATGGTAAGGCACTTTTACCTTGGACTATCTCTTTACACGCCTCCACAAATCTTATTTTCTCTCGCCACCCTATATGAAGTAGTACAAGCAACAAACTGACACACACACCTACCACTAAGGCTTTCAATGACTTACCCCAAAAACCATTATCAGAAGTAACATATTTTAAAGGAAGATAGACCTGTTTTGTTTTCCCCTCTTTAGCTACCACTATAGAACTTGTATACTCCACTGTGGCAAAGGGGGCAGAGTAGGTACGTTCTGTATGTTGAATGTTATGTGCGAACATCAAGTCAAGCAAAGAGACTATCTGGGCTTCATACGTTACTGTTTGACTCTTTTGTGCTTGATTGGGCAGTGCCAAACGTAGATGTATAGAATCCAAGAGTGTAAAGAACAAATAA
Organism: Sulfurovum sp.; assembly: GCA_027012955.1. Taxonomy (GTDB): domain Bacteria; phylum Campylobacterota; class Campylobacteria; order Campylobacterales; family Sulfurovaceae; genus Sulfurovum. The sequence continues at coordinate 5,197 of JALUYL010000098.1, read as the reverse complement.
AACAGAAGTACCACTGAAGATGCCATCGCTATACTTGATTTGAAGATGGTATGCCAAGTTTTTTTGATTTGAGGGGAACGTAAAACTACCCATGCCCATATCAAAAGTACCACAACTAATGACCATACCAAAGCATCTGTCCAGAGTAACACTAGTTTCATAGCTTCACCCTTGGATCAAAAAGTGTATAGGAGATATCTGTTAAGATTAACCCTACGATGTAGAGTACAGAGCCCAAAAAGACCATCGCTTTTACGATGGCAAAATCTTGCGCATTAATTGCATCAATCGTGTAAGAGCCAAGTCCGGGGATACCAAAAAAGGACTCCATAATAAGACTCCCCATAAAGAGTGAGGGGATAATAACTACCACACCCGTCAAAATAGGTAACATACCATTACGCAACACATGCCCAAACAGCACTTTAATTTCAGAAAGCCCTTTGGCACGTGCGGTGCGTACATAGTCTTGGTTTATTTGCTCCAAAAAGATACTTCTATACCAACGTACCCCAGAGCCTATGCCTGCAAATACACCTATAAAAACTGGTAAGAGGATGAACTTTACCCCATCCCATCCGCTTTCATATCCTGATATCGGTACCCAGTGCCATATTTTAGAAAATAAGACCTGCCCTGCGATGATATAAAAAAGTCCGGAAATTGACATAATCATCACAGCAACAACCATCATACTTGTATCTAGCAAAGAGCCTCTAAAAAGCACCAAAAGCAGTGCCAAAGAAATATTTGTAATCAGTGCAATAATAAACGTAGGCAGAGCAATAGAAAGGCTGGGTATCATACGCACTTTGATATCGGCACCTATGTCACGGTTACTGTCTGAAAAACCAAAATCAAAAGAGAAAAGTTTCAGCGACTCCTGCACAAAAAGTGTATGGGTCACTTTAGACAAACCCTCCTCTTTAGTGTTAATAAACAGAGGCTTGTCGTACCCTCTCTCCTCTTTCCATGACTGTATGAGTTCTGGAGTTACCTGTTTAGCTCCGAGTTGTGCCCTTGCCATATCATCGGGACTGTTTACCATAAAAAAGAGCATAAAAGTAATGAGATTCACCCCTATAAGTATAGGTATAGCATAGAAAATACGTTTTATAATATAGGCTAACATTCACGCTCCTCTTGCAAAATAACTCTATTTTGTCTGTTTTTATAAATATATCTCAATGCAAATATCAACAAAAGAATAAAGAGTCCAATAAAATACAAAGGTTTAATGACAGGCTGATTCCACTCTTGCTGCTTTTTTACTCTAAGTGACGCATCGATACGTTTATATTTCAGTGTATTGTTTGCCATCGCATTGGGAACAACATTGCGGTACCATGCATGCGACAGAGCTAAAGATTTTGGATGTACACCCCATACCCAAGGGGCATCTTTTCTGGATATTTGTATCATTTGACGTATAATCTCCATGCGTTCATGACTGTTTTTCATCGTTTTCATTTTTTCAAACAATGTATCAAATAGTGGATTTTTATAGTTTGACGAATTAATCCCTGCACCGTTGGTATCTACAGAGGCATTGGCACCATAGAGTAAAAAAAGAAAATTCTCAGGGTCAGGATAATCTGCATTCCAGCCCCAGGAAAAGAGTTGTGCCTTACCCTTACGCACTTTGTCCTGAAAACGGTTATAGTCAGTTGCGCGTATCACAAGCTGTATCCCCAAGGCATCAAACTGTTTACGGTACCAATCCATCAATGCCCTATCATCAGGACCTGTTGCTGTCGTATCATAATAGAGTTTGAGTGGCTTGCCTGTCTTTTTAGAAATACCGTTTGGATACCCTGCTTCAGCCAACAGTTTTTTAGCCACTGCCAATGATTTACGCACACGCTTGCCATCTATCCAATCATAGACTACTTTGTTGGTACCTTCTTCTCCCTTTTCATGTCCAAAAATACCCAGAGGAATCACATCTTGTGCAGCAATTCCTCTTTCGTTCATAAAGATAGAAATGTACTCCTCCTCGTTAATAGCAATACTTATAGCCTGTCTTAATTTTTTAGCCTCATCTGAATAGCCACCTACGATAGGGTCTACCATATTAAATGCCAGGTAAAAGATGGAAGGTTGCACAGACCCCATCAGTGAAATATCTTTTTGCTGCATCTCTTCACTTAAGCCCATAGCACCAGAAGAAGATATCTGTACCGCCTGATCGAAGGCTTCAGAGCTAATGCCTGAGGCATCATAATAACCTTGCAGAAACTTATTCCACAAAGGAATACTCTCTTTTTCCAACGAATAGATAACTTCATCGATAAATGGCAGTTTTTTTCCTGCATCTTCAGAATCTGAAGCAGGATAGCGTTCATCATGAAAATGTGGGTTTTTCAACAGACGCATCTGTTTGTTTGGATTGTTCTCAGCCAAGTAATAGGGTCCCGTGCCTACAGGAAACCAGTTAAGTGTCAGGTTTTTAGCCACCAAACCTTTTTGTTGATAAAACAGGTCTGCTTCCCAAGGAATAGGTGCAAAAAAGTTCATCGATAACCAATAAAGAAACTGTGGATACTTACCTTTTATCTCTATCACCAAGGTCTTTTCATCTATGACCTTAACACCTTCAATATCGTAATCACGAAGGTCTAGCTTCTCACCTTTTTTCTTTTTCTCTTTTACAATTTTGTTCAATCTCTCTGTATAGGCTTTCAACCCTACGATATAGGTTTGCATACTGTCTAAAATCGGTGAGTGGTTTGCTCTTACACCCATGCGCTTTATAGCATAGGCATAATCTTCTGCTTTAAGATGACGCGTCCCCTGCTTTTCAAAGTTATTCAGTGTATCAATTTTCTCCAGAGCCTCTTTACTCAATGTACCATACAATAAGTCACCCTGGGCATCTTTTACAAATGCTGGATGATCTTGATACATCGCATCATCTCTGAGTGTCAAACGATATTCACTAAATGCCACGTCTTCATCATTCTCGTCTACCTCTTGGTGTGCTTTATTCAAGTAACGTATGGTTGGCATTTGCGTGAGTGTCAGTGGCTCTAGTTTGTAGGGTCGCTGTAGATAGTTATATTGTAAAGGTGGTTCATAAATTTGAGAGATAAACGCCCACTCATTTGCATTATATGAGATAACAGGATCCAGTCTTTTTGGAGAAAGAGAGAAAGAAGTAAAAAGTGTATTGGATGCACTCTGTTCTTTACTATGAGGATTGTTCCAAACATCGGCATGAAGGGATACATATATCATCATACATATATATATCTTTAGTATACCTGTCTGCATATAGTGTATCTACCTTATCATGAACTTTTTACGCTAATTATATCAGAGCTAAAATACTATTATACTTTAGAAAAACTCTAATTAATTCATACATTATCTATCTTCATTTCATCAATAATATTTATTATATCCACTATATTATTTATATGTCTAAAGAATATACTTACTACGTCAAAAGTAAGTTTTTGTTAAATTCATTATAAATATTATAAATTTTAATAATCATTTAAATAATGTTATTCTAGAATGAATAGAATTAACTAATGGGTGCTTCTAATTAACAGGTGCCCCAAAAAAAGGAACACTATGTCACGAATCGTCGTAATGGGTGGTGGGGTCTCTGGACATACTGCTGCTACTTTTGCCAAAAAATGGTTGGGAGATAGTCATGAAGTAGTCGTTGTAACGCCTAATTCCCAATGGAACTGGATACCTTCAAATATCTGGGTAGGGGTAGGACAAATGAGTAAAAAAGAGGTTGTTTTTCCCTTAGCTCCTATCTATAAAAAAGTAGGTATTGACTACAGACAGGCTTTAGCGCGTGCTATACACCCTGAGGGTGATGCAAAGAATGAAAAACCTTATATCACCATAGAGTACACAGATGAAACACGAAAGGGAGAGACGGAAATGCTTTCCTACGACTACCTTATCAATGCCACAGGTCCAAAGCTAAACTTCGATGCTACAGATGGTTTAGGCAATGGTACGGGAGAATTAGGAGAGCATACTGTTTCTGTGTGTACCGCAGACCATGCCGTGCATGCCAATGAAAAGCTCATGGAGACTTTTGAAAAAGCCAAACAAGGAGAACGTCAAAAAATCCTTGTAGGTACAGGTCATGGTATGTGTACCTGTCAAGGGGCTGCATTTGAGTATATCTTCAACATTGAGCATGAAGCTAAAAAAGCTGGCGTGAGAGACATGCTAGATATCAAATGGATATCTAATGAGTCTTTCCTTGGTGACTTTGGTATGGGTGGGCTTCACATGAAAGTAGGAGGCTACGCAGTTAGTTCCAAACTCTTTGCCGAGTCACTCTATGCCGAAAGAAATGTAGATTGGATTATCGGGGCACATACTTCCAAGATAGAAGAAGGCAAGATAGAGTATGAACTTTTAGATGGCACTAAACACGAAGAAGCCTTTGACTTTGCTATGCTTATCCCTCCATTTTCAGGGGTTGGGTTTAAAGCATACGATAAGGAAGGGGCAGACATCACAAAGCTACTCTTTGCGCCAAATGGATTTATGAAAGTAGATGCAAAGTATGATGCAGGAGCGTATGAAAACTGGAAAGCCTCAGACTGGCCAAGCACCTACCAAAACCCAAGTTATGACAATATCTTTGCCTGTGGTATCGCTTTTGCACCTCCACATCTCATCTCAAAACCTATGAGTTCACCTAATGGCACTCCCATTAACCCTACACCTCCTAGAACTGGTATGCCCGCAGGTATCATAGGTAAGGCCGTGGCGCATTCTGTTTGTGACCTCATCAAACAAGGGAAAGATGCCACACTTCATAAAGCTTCTATGGCTGAAATGGGCGCGGCATGTGTTGCTTCAGCAGGAAAAGGTCTACTCACAGGTACGGCTGCAGCGATGACTGTCTACCCTGTAGTGCCTGACTATGACAAATACCCAGGAACAGGACGTGACACAGACTATACCTTCGGTGAGATCGGTCTTGCAGGACACTGGATAAAACATATCTTACACCATATGTTTATCTACAAAGCAAAACTCAAGCCAGGTTGGACTTTAATCCCCGAATAAAATAACGACAAAGGATACGATATGAAACAAGAAGAATTAAACTTTAGTATTAATGACAAGTTTAACCTGACAATGATTCCAGGTAAATTTGCAAAAGCCATGCGTACATGTAAGATATGGCAATTTTTTAGATTTATAGTGATTA
>JALUYL010000097.1 GCA_027012955.1 Sulfurovum sp. | reverse complement strand
GGTAGGAAGTGTAACCAACAATGCACCAAGTATTTTCCCTGTGGGAGATACCATTGTGACGTTTACTGCGGTTGATGCTGCAAATAATAGTGGGACAGCCTCAGCTACTGTGACCGTGACAGCACCTTCTGTAGTCGTTACAGATACCACTGCACCAGTGGTGACTGCCCCTGCAAATATCAGTGTGGTAGGAACCAGTGCTTCAGGGATAGATGCTACAGCGATTCAGATAGCCTCTTTTTTATCTAGTGCTACGGCAACAGATAATGTTGGGCTTGTGGGTGGGGTAAGCAATGATGCACCAACTTTCTTTCCTGTAGGGAGTACGCTTGTGACGTTTAGTGCCATTGATGCGGCCAGTAATAGTGGAACTGCTACAGCCACAGTGACCGTAACAGCACCAACTGTGACAACTGCCAAAACAGCATTTGTTCCTCAAGCGGTAACATATCCTAGTGTGACGCCGACAGTGGGGGTAGACTTAACAGGACAGATAGCTTCTTTGAAAACAGGTATTATAGTGGTTATTCGGTCAACGATAGATGACTCAAATGTGAGTTATACTTTACCAAATCCTATATCGTTTTCTCCTACGGCAACAACATATAACATCGTGTTAGAGTCTGGAAGTATCAATAAAACGATTACCGTAAGTGTAGGAGCAGATGGCGTTGGGAATACAGCGGACGATACCATTAGTTCTTGTATTTTGCGTATTAATGGGTGGGAGATAGATTATACATCTAGTGGAGCAGATGCTACATGGTTTACTTCTGATGATACCATTGGTTTATTGATACCCCTATCTTCATTAAATTCTGAGACCTTCTCCTATACGAATGCTTCAGGCTACACCATGACAATTTCGGGTCAATATGGAGTGGGAGCAGATGAGTTATTGTCTACGGCAGATGATTTTGTATCTGCGTATGTGGTTTCTAAGGTAGGCACAAGTGGAAGCACAGGTGCAGCAACTACCTTTAATGGAGCAGGGGCAGATGGTATATGGTTTACATCAGATGATGCAGTACGAGAACATTCAGTCTCTTCCGTTGATGTGAATGGCAATACATTCCAGACGATTACTTACAGTGCTACAGGAACAGATGGGCTGTGGTATACAGCGGATGATACAGTACTTATTTATACGAGTGCACTCTTAAATGCTGCAAATAAAATAGATGCTTTGGGAGTATATAATTCTGGGAGTAATGGTGTGGCATTTGATGCAGATGATGTATTAGTCAACCAAACATTCTTTAGGTATGATGCGAATGGATATCAAGATATTGTGGCAAGTTATACAAGTGCAGGAAGTGACCAAACTTGGTTTACTGCAGATGATACTGCTACAGCTATCTCTTATGCACATTCCTCAACAGGCATTGTGACAGAAAAGACCATACACACTGCTATAGGTGCAGACTTGATGTGGTTAACAGGGGATGATACTATTTCAAGGAGAACATTCTATACAAATAATGGTGAAGTAGAACGCGTATCTTATAGCGCGGGAACAGATGCTTTGTGGTTTACTGCAGATGATGTCTTTAATGATGTTCCTGTGACTTATAATATTGTAAAAGATGCAAATGGTAATGTGGTGTCTCTCACGCAATCTACAGCATATCTAGATGCCCAATATAATCTAAATAATGACATAATATCGAGAGTTATCGTAAATAAAGCAGGGTATGGAGCAGATGGGATACCGCGTACCAATGATGATGTACTTACATCTGGATTTGTCCGAACATTTGATGCACAAAATAGAGTGACTTCCTTTGGTATATTGAAAACCATAGGTGCTGATGGCACATGGTTTACAGCAGATGATGATTATACTACTTATATAAAATACACGTATAGTGTAAATGGTGATCTCATTAGACAGAGTCAATCGAACAATGCAGGTGCAGATGGAATATGGGGTACCAGTGATGACACATTAAGTGGGCTATCTATAGGCACAACCGATGGACAAGGAAGATTGGTAGAGACAGTAGAACTTTTAGCAGGTGCAGATGGTGTTTTTGAAACGGCAGATGATACTATTGGTTCTTTAAGTAAGCATATCTTTAACGACGTGAATCGTACCCGTACAAATGCTTCATATTCTGCAGCAGGGGCAGATGGTGTTTGGAGAACAGCAGATGATGTTTTCTCAGGTAATGCCTACTATGTTGAAACTTTTGATGCGAATGGCAGTGTGATACAACTTACATACTATAACCAAATAGGTACAGATGGTGTATGGCTGACAGCAGATGATGTTGTCCAGTATTATGGTACCCAGAGATATGATGCCAATGGATATCTTGATAGAAGTATTTATTACTTTAGTTCAGGGCTAGATGGTGTATGGTTTACGGCAGATGATGGAGCCGCGACCCGTGCATACTCTGTTGATGTATTTGATAATGCAGGGACATTGTTGCAACGTACAAACTATACAGGAAAAGGCCCAGATGATATTTTAGGTAATAGTAATGATCCTGTAGGGAGCATACAGTTGTATTATATCCCTACCTATGCATTATAATCTGTGCATTACGAAAAGACTAGATAGAGGTGCATAAACATTCTTTCCCGTCAAAAGGGAAGGGGAAGAATGTCTGACCCTTCTTCTAAGGAAATACATGCGCATAAAAGTAACAGTAAAGATGAAAAAGTAACAAAAAAATAAATACTATTTCAATTAAGACTAAATTTATCCTATTTAAGTCATAATGCATCTACAAATTAATTTTAAGGATTTAAAAATGGCAACAGTAACATTTAAAAACGACATCGTATGTAACCTTGGTGGTACAGAAATAAACGTAGGTGATACAGCACCAGTAACAACAGTAGTAAACTGTGATCCAATGCTTCAAAACGAGCAAATTGGTGGAGAAGGTAAAGTACAACTAGTCATCGCAGTACCTTCACTAGACACTGGAGTATGTGATGCAGAAACTAGAAGATTTAACACAGAAGCAGCGTCTTTAGACGGTGTAGAAGTAATCACAGTATCTATGGACCTTCCATTTGCAGCAGCAAGATGGTGTGGAGCAGCTGGGATTGAAAACCTTAAAGTATGTTCTGACTTCAGAAACAAAGATTTTGCAAATGCATATGGTGTACTTCTTGCAGATGGTCCTTTAGCGGGTGTTACTGCTAGAGTTATCTTCGTTATCGGGAAAGATGGTAAAGTTACTTATAAACAAACTGTACCTGAAATCACAGAAGAGCCAAACTACGATGAAGCACTAGCAGCAGCTAAGGCAGCTTGTTAAGCTTTTACGCATTTTGCGTTTGACACCCTTTTGGGTGTCTTTTATTATTTTTCTTTTTATTATTTCTTTTTCCTCCCTCTCTTTTTACCCTCACTTATTTTACTTGTGTTAAAATACTTTATGATTATGTTTAAAACAATACTCCCTTTATGTATGATGCTTTTTCTTACTGCATGTACGCCCGATGCTCCCAAAGACAGATACAACCTTGATGAATGTAAAGAAGAACTTCTTGATGCCAGTGATTATGAACAAGATGGAGGTATAGACCGTATCTTGGTGATAAAAAAAGAGCGAAAAATGTATCTCTATAAAGAGGGTAAAGTACAGAGGACTATTCCTATCTCTTTGGGAAAAAATCCTCTAGGACAAAAAGAACAAAAAGGTGACTATAAAACCCCAGAGGGGGAGTTTTTTATACATAGAAAACTCTGTTCTCCTAAGTATTATCGTTCTTTGTGTATCTCTTACCCACGTCCTGAAGACAAAGCCAGAGCAGCAGCAAAGGGGGTGAACCCAGGGGGAGACATCACCATACATGCACAACCCAAATGGAATGCCGATGGCAGGGGGGACAACTACACCTTGTCTAAAAATTGGACGCAAGGCTGCATGGCTGTGACAAACTCTGCAATGAAAGAACTATGGTACGCTGTGCGTGAGGGTGTACCTATCACGATACGTTAGGAGAGACGATGGCATATACACAAAAACAGATAGATAAGTTTAACAGACAGAAGTACATTACAGAGCTTGAAAAGATTTCAAAGAACCTTTTTCGCATGTTGCGTGATGAAGGGGTAACTTCTAAAGATTTTGTGCTAAAATTTGAACAGCTCAAAAAACGATTTGATGAACGGGTAGAAATCATCCTGGATTCGGAGTATCATAAACAGCTCAAATCGTATGTGTATCGTCTGTATGAAAGTACATGTCTAGACGAAGCATTTAACGATAAAAGATTTGAAGATATCCGTGATGCAGAGATGAGTAACTTAAACCGCCTGCAAAAGCTTAAGAATGGTACGAGCTATAAGAAAGATAAACATAAGGCACAACACCGGGATGAAGACTGGGGTTAGGTCATACAAACCAACAAACCAAAGGAAAAAAATGAAATTAAAGATAATGATAATGGCTGTGCTTGCAGCAGTTTTACTTAGTAGTTGTGGAAGACTTAACCCTATAGCTTATGGAAAAGCAAATAAATCAGCTTACCCAACACAAGAGTGTATTAACCAACTCTCTCATGGTGCAGAATTGGCAGGACCTCAGATAGATAAGATAGTTGTCTATAAGGGAAAAAGACGTATGTACACGTATTCTAATGGTAGAATGCTTAATGAATTTCGTATTTCTTTAGGCAAAAATGGAGATAAGGGCAACAAAGTACAAGCAGGAGACTACCGTACACCTGAAGGCTCTTATACTATAGTGCGTAAAAAATGTGACGATAGACTCTATAAATCACTTATGATTTCTTACCCAAATGCAGTAGACAGAGCTAGAGCAGCAAAAAGAGGAGTACGTACAGGTGGCTACATCACGATACATGGACAACCTAAATGGAATGCCGATGGACATGGAGATAATTATACACTAGCACATGATTGGACAGAAGGATGTATGGCTGTACCAAATTCTGCTATGGACAAACTCTGGAGAGCTGTGGCAAATGGTGTGAAAATAGATATTCACGCATAATCTAAAATAATATTTAGATTTTAGCTTACTTTGAGTAAGGTTATATTATCATATTGAATAATATTGGACTTTCAAAGGAGAAACTCATGAAGAATACAGTGATTGCACTAGGGTTATTATTTGCCTCAACATGGCTCATCGCAGGTGGCGATGTGCATTCAAAACTATCTAGTGTGGCAGGAGTACCTGCGGTTATAGACACAGAACAAAAAGTATATACCACAGATGATACAAACCTTATCTGGCAAGATTCACCTTATATGATAGCAGAAGACAGTGCCTATAAAAATGATAAATCTCTTGGAAAAGTAGGTACACATGCCCATGCTACGCAATACTGTGCACATTTACACTATGCAGGACATAACGACTGGAGACTGCCTACTTCAGATGAATTAATGCAGTTGCATCACATTGAGGGGCAGGTATTTGTGAACTTTAGAGGAAATGACTTCTGGTCAGCATCTCCAGCTACAGAGGGGCGCTATTATGTGGTCTTTACTGCGGATGCCTATAAATTTGCACGTAATAAAAGACAATCTAACTACATTAGATGTGTCCGTAACAAATAACTTTTAGAGGATTTTTATTTCCTCTAAAAGCACTACTCCACACTCTTCCAAAATCTTTTCTTTTGCCAAATCTATCAGATACTTAGCATCTTCAAAACGACCATTTCCAAGATTGACTAAAAAATTAGCATGGACATCACTCCATTGCATATCACCTTTTCTTAAGCCTTTGAGTCCTACCTCTTCGATGAGCCTTCCTGCATAGTCACCCTCAGGGTTCTTAAATGCAGAGCCTGCAGAGGGGTCATGGGGTTGGTTGGAACGTAGATTGAGTAAGTCATCTAGTAACTGAGCATCAAAGCCTTTGACTATTTTAAACTTTGCTTCCGTGGCGATACCATTTAGATTTGCAAATCTATACCCATGTTCAATATCTTCTACCTGTGTCCACTTGTCATCAATTTTGATAGCATGTAAAATATTAAAAATTTCATAGCTTTTTACTCCTGCATTCATGGCAAGCATACCGCCCAACGTACCAGGGAGTTTAGAACAAAACTCAAAGCCAGCGATGTTATGTTTTTTAGCATAAGAGACAATGCGCCCTGTGGGCATGGCTGCACCTATTGTGAGGTATCCATCCTTTTCTTCTATAAAGGCAAAGTCTTTAGAGAGCATCATAAGAGGCGGCGGTGTAGGGGAGATAAGTAGATTATTTGCTCCCCCGATGAGGTATCTATCGGTAGGGAGTGCATCCGCCTTCTCTATCATCAGCACTTCGGTAGGCTGTCCTACTTTGATGCTGGAGTATTTGGAGAAGTCGATGGTTTTAGTGTACATTATTGATTTTCCTCCAAAAGCAACCACTTCCACATTGGTATTACTTCTATGCTTCCCTCATCGACTTCTATGGTCTCCTCTTTTTCAGATGTAATCAGATAACTTTTTGTAAGGTTGAAATATCTCATGCCTTCAGACAATGCTGTTATTTCTCTTTGGAAAGTTTTTTTATCTTCTATTTGATAAGCAACATTGACAAGGTACTCTTTGTCTGTTTTTATATATAGGTCTACCTCTTGTGTTTGGTTGAAGTAGTAAACCTCATCCGTGTTTCTCCGTAAGTGTAAAAATGCTAAATTTTCATAGAGTTTAGAATAGTCACTGCTCATAGAAATACTAAATAATTTTTTAAATCCATTATCTATAGCATAGAGTTTTTTAGGGTTTCTCTGCTCTTCTTTTACTGAGTTTCTGTGGACAGGTACCGTAAATAGCGTATATGCTTCTTGCAAATAAGAAAGATAATCACTCAATGTATCTTTGCCTACTTTGTATCCTTGGGATTTGTAGTCATTGTAGAGCCTATTGACTGAGATGAGCGTACCCATGTTAACAAACATATATTTGATAAGATGCTTTAATAGACTTTGGTTTTTTATATGGTAACGCTCTACGATATCTTTATAGACGATGAGATCCAAATAATCTTTCATGATACGTTTTTTAACATCATCATTTTCATCAAAAGTTTCCGCAAAACCGCCATCGATAAGGTATGTGTCAAAAGCGTTCTTTATGAAAGAGATAGACTTTGAAGAGTAAAGATTTATTTCGATATTTTGATAATCCAAGTACTCCTTGAAAGAGAATGGAAATATCTCATAAGCGATGGTTCTACCCCTTAAAGAAGTAGCAATCTCACTAGAGAGTAGTTTTGAGGATGACCCTGTCACAAAGAGCTGTACATTTTCAGTATCATAGATACGTCGCACATACTTTTCCCACCCCTCTATATTTTGCACTTCATCTAAAAAAATATACACTTTTTCGTCTCTTTTTTTAGGATAAAGTTCATAATAGCCCTCCAAAAGTAAATCTAAATCTTTTAAGGCTATAGGGAAAAGTCTATCATCCTCAAAGTTTATATAAATTATATTAGCATTGGCTATTTTATTTCGGAGTTGTTCTATGAGCGAAAAAAGAATATAGGTCTTTCCGCATCGCCTTACGCCGATAAGAGATATTATTTTTTTCGTATCAGTAGGGATAGTGTAATCTCTAGGTACTATAGTTCCAAAATTCCGCTCTTGAAAGTTTGTAATAAGTTTTTTAAAAGTCTCTTTCATTTTTATCCTTATGAACTAGGACGATTATATCATTTTATGTACTAGTTTGCAAGTATAAAATATTTAGAGGTCCACTTTAGCTATTTCGTAAGTCTTCATACTCTTTAGGAATGAGGTACTCTTCTGTTTTCATAGGAGAGTCCCACAACCCATGTTTAAACCCTAGTTCATAGAGCGTATCAAGAGCTTTTAGTTGTAGAGGACTTAGTTCTACAGATTCATCTGAAGCATACATATCTAGGTACTTTTTGAGCATATCAGAAGAGATACGTACAAGGTTGTCATTTTCAAGTTTCGTACAAAGTTCTTCTTTTCTGTCATTAGCTACCTTTACCCCATCTATGAGTATATTTTCTATGTCTATAGCACGGTTAAGAGGCAGGCTTCGACGTATCGCCATACCACCAAGAGGCAGAGGTAGTCCCTCGCCTGCAAGTTCGACCCAGATGTCCCATAGCTCTTTTTCTACTTCCAAGCTCTCATCAAAGTCAAGTATCGATTCATGTATGAGTACCCCAGCATCTACTTTACCTGAGACTACAGCTTCTTCTATCTCAAGGAAGTCCATATAGACAGGTCGTGCATCAGGATAATAGATACGAAACAACATAGCATTGGTCGTGTACTTACCCGAGAGAGCCACTTTAAAGTTGCGTTTGAGCTTTTTGTCTTTACGGCGAATGAGCTTAGGTCCATACCCTTCACCAAAACTCACAGCAGTGCGAAGTAAGGCATACTCATCTTTAATGAGTGGGTACATAGCAAAAGAGATGGCAGACACATCATACGTACCTTTCAGTGCTTCCACATTGAGGGTCTCAATGTCAAGTCCAATGTTCGTAAATTCGTACCCTTTGGTATTGACCCACCCAAATTTAATAGCAAAATACATAAATATATCATCAGCATCAGGAGAGTGGGCAAGTTCGATTGGGTTTGGCATAGTTTTACCTTGTTTTTATAGTAGGGGTATTTTAGCATTGTTTGGATTTTATTTGGTTTTAGGAGTGGTTTTTAGACTTTTTTATCAAAAACATGTCAATTTGACATGTTTTTGCACTTTCTTTTGAAAATAGACTAAACTGCCAGTATGACTAAATAAAAATATATTATTTAGATAAAATTACTTCAATCCAAATTATGCAATCTTGTTGCATAATTTGGGTTCACATAAAGGTTAAGGATATGACTATGGCAATGGATGCAAACAAACAAAAAGCACTGGATATGGCAATCAAACAGATAGATAAGACGTTTGGTAAAGGTACACTAATGAGACTTGGCGATAAAGCATTTGAACCGATAGAGTCTATCTCTACGGGGTCACTTGGACTAGATATGGCGTTGGGGATTGGTGGTATTCCACAAGGGCGTATTGTTGAGATATATGGTCCTGAGTCTTCTGGTAAAACGACGTTGGCACTACAGACTATCGCTTCTGCACAAAAAAAAGAGATGGTCTGTGCTTTTATAGATGCGGAGCATGCTCTTGATGTGGTCTATGCTAAAAATCTCGGTGTTGATACAGATAACTTACTTGTATCTCAACCAGACTTTGGAGAACAAGCGTTAGATGTACTTGAAACATTGGCACGTTCTGGAGCCGTTGACCTTATCGTTGTCGATTCTGTAGCAGCACTTACTCCAAAAACTGAGATAGAAGGAGACATGGGAGATACACATGTAGGACTTCAAGCACGTCTTATGTCTCAGGCACTTCGTAAACTTACAGCTATCTTGCATAAGACGAACACTACCGTCATCTTCATTAACCAAATCCGTATGAAGATTGGTACGATGGGGTATGGTTCTCCAGAGACAACCACTGGTGGAAATGCACTGAAGTTTTACTGTTCGGTACGTATAGATGTAAGACGTATCGCGACGTTGAAGCAAGGAGAGTCGAGCATCGGTAACCGTGTGAAGGCTAAGGTTGTGAAAAACAAAGTTGCCCCTCCATTTAGACAAGCTGAGTTTGACATTATGTTTGGTGAGGGTATCTCATATGTTGGAGAACTTATAGACTATGGTATCAAGATGGACATTGTAGACAAGTCTGGTGCATGGTTCTCTTATGGTGCAGAAAAACTTGGGCAAGGTAAAGAGAATGCAAAAGTAACCATAAAAGAAAACCCAGAAATGATGGCAGAGATAGATGCGAAAGTAAAAGAAGCACTCGGCTTTGGTGAATCACTGACTGTTGAAGAAAGAGAAATGCAAGAATAAGATATGAAAAGTGTAAAGTATCACTTTACACTTTAAGGTAAAATAGTCTATACTGTCGTAAATCAAACCAAGGATTTATGATGGCACTTAAAATGAAAGAACTTATGGCTCTGAGTGATGAGAGCAAGTCAACGATACTCTTCTACATAAAAGAGGGACTACTCCCCGAACCTCAAAAACCAAAACCCAATGTACACCTCTATGATGAGACTTGTGTACAGATACTCAAATTTATTAAATACCTACAACATAATTTTTCTTACTCTATCTCTGAGATAAAAAGTATATTTCAAGACAATCATTTTGACTTTGATGGAAGCTTTGAGATGATGGTACGCTCGTTGGAACTGATATCAGGTGGCAGAAATAACCAATGGTATACACGAAAAGCATTTTTAACACTGCTTAATATGGATGAGAAAAAGTTAAAAGCATACCAAGAGAAAGGGTATCTTTTTGAGCGCGCCAAAGGTTTTTCAAGTAAAGAAGTAGAAGTCGCAGAGATACTTGAACGTGCGGCTTCTTTAGGGTTAGACTGTTCGCTTTTAGATGCCTATGTATCCGATGCGAAAGTATTGGCAAAGAAGGAGAATGAAGTAGGTTCCAAACTTCTTGCTGATGATAGAGAATCCCATGATGCCCGTTATGAGTTGCTCTTTGATTTGGTACTGACACTGAAGCCATATATCTTCAATATGCATACCGTTGAGACACACAAAAGCACCATCAAAAAGGACGCGTAATGAAAAATCTATTTAAAATCTCAGGGTTTACACCGTATATCTTTATTATTTTGCTTAATGCTATGACTGATTTAGGGCATAAAATCATTTTGCAAAACACCATTTTTAAAGCCTATGACGGTTCAGAGCTTATAGTACTCACTGCTATTGTCAATGCGCTTATCTTATTGCCGTTTATCTTTCTTTTTTCTCCTGCAGGGTTTATCTCAGACAAGTATCCTAAAGTAAAAGTGGTGGAGTATGCATCAGCTGCTGCCATAGGCATCACGACTTTGATACTGCTTTCGTACTATATGGGTTGGTTTTGGGTAGCCTTTGGGCTTACCTTTGTGCTTGCTGCACAATCTGCCATCTATTCCCCTGCCAAGTACGGACTCATTAAAGAGATGACAGGTAACGAAAACTTAGCCCCTGCTAATGCCTTGGTGCAGTCTGTAACTATAGTCTCTATTTTGGCAGGCGCAGTGATTTACTCTATCTTTTTTGAAAATCTTCTACAAGATAGAAGCATCATCCCCTCGGAGATATTGACCTATATTGCACCTGTAGGGTATATGCTAATAGGTGCAAGTATCGTGGAGTACCTTTTGGCACGTCGTTTGGTGAAGACCTTTAACCCTATAGCCATAGATGAGAGTATGACCTTTGAGCCCAAAGAGTATAAAAATCTACACTATTTAAAAGCAAACCTCCAAGTGATTAAAGAGAACGAAGTGGTATGGTTGAGTATTATTGGGCTTAGTATCTTGTGGGGTGTATCACAGGTAGTGCTTGCCATTTTTGGTGAATACCTCAAAAGCACACTTGGCGTGACAGATACTGTGACCGCACAAGGCTTGCTTGCCCTCTCTGGATTGGGAATGATAGTGGGTTCCATGTTTGTAGGACGTGTGAGTAAAAACTACATCGAGACAGGTATCATCCCTTTGGGTGCTTTGGGTGTGACTGTTGCACTTTTTATGCTTCCTACCCTTAGCACATTATGGGCATTGGGAGCAACACTCTTTTTGTTTGGTTTTTCAGCAGGGCTTTTCATCGTCCCACTCAATGCCATGATACAGTTTGCCACCCCCTCCGCGATACTAGGGAAGATACTCGCAGGTAACAACTTTATGCAAAATGTGAGTATGTTTGGGTTTCTTATCCTCACGGCACTTTTTGGTTATTTTCAAATTTCCTCAGTGGGTTTGTTTTACATTGTAGCAACGGTTGCACTCTTAGGGATGGGATATACCTTTATCAAGCTGCCTCAGTCACTTGTGCGTTATGTGGTGCGTATGCTTATAGGGTTTAAGTACCGTTTACACGTGGAAGGACTGAGAAACATTCCTGCTGACAAAGGGGTACTACTTTTAGGAAACCATGTCTCCTTTTTAGACTGGGCAATCCTCCAAATGGCATACCCAAAACAGATACGTTTTGTGATGGAGAGAAGTTACTATGAAAAGTGGTACGTGAAACCATTTTTAGACTTCTTTGGGGTGATACCTATCTCTAGTCGTGGAAGTAAAGGTGCTTTGGCACTGGTAACAGAAGCACTCAAGCGTGGTGAAACGGTGGCACTGTTCCCTGAAGGACATCTCTCTCGTAATGGGCATTTAGGTGCATTTCAAAGAGGTTTTGAAGTGGCTACCAAAGAAGCAGAAGATGCAGTCATCGTACCTTTTTACCTTAGAGGACTTTGGGAAGACAACTTTTCTTACGCATCACAAAAGATGAAACGTAAAAAGAGCAAAGATATCTCTGTGACCTTTGGTGTCGAGATGGATGTACACAGTGGGGCAAAAGAGGTAAAGAAATCTGTTTTTGACCTCTCTGTGCAGAGTTGGAAGAGTTATGCCAACACCTTGCCTGTACTACAAAAAGCGTGGATACATACAGCAAAAGAGGCAGGAAAACGTCTCTGTATGGCTGACTCTACAGGTGTAGAGGTGAGTGGGGACAGGTTCATTACAGGTACGGTGATGATAGCCTCTGCCTTGAAGCCACAGCTTAAAGGGAGTCAGAACATCGGTGTACTTCTGCCTACTTCAGTGGGTGGTTCCATGGGTAATATGGCACTGCTTACACTAGGTAAAACAGTGGTAAACTTAAACTACTCCAGTGGTGAAGCATCGTTACTCCATGCCCTTAAAATTGCCAATATTACAAAAGTGGTGGCTTCCAAGCAGTTTGTGACTAAACTCAAAGCCAAAGGGTTTGACCTAAGTGAAGTACTCCAAGGTGTAGAGGTCATCTACCTCGAAGAGATAAAAGAGCGTATGTCTAAAGCCAAAGGCTTATTTACCCTTATGGCAGTGAAACTTTTGCCTACCTCGTTACTGAGTCTGCTTTATGTGAAAAACGCACACTTGGACGACACAGCAGCGATACTCTTCTCCAGTGGAAGCGAGGGTACACCCAAAGGGATAGAGCTTAGCCATAAAAATATGATGGGTAACATCAAACAAGCCATTACGCTCATCAACCCAAATGACAATGATGTGATGCTAGGCACTTTACCTATATTCCACTCTTTTGGGCTTACTGTAACGACACTCTTGCCACTCATAGAGGGTATACCTGTAGTGTGCCACCCAGACTCAACGGACGGCTTTGGTATAGGAAAGATGGCAGCGAAGTATGAAGCGACGATGCTCTTTGCCACTGCAACCTTCTTTAGACTCTACACGCGTAATAAAAAGTTGCATCCCTTGATGTTTAAAGATTTACGCATGGTCATCGCAGGTGCAGAGAAGCTCCCACAAGAGATACGCGATGCCTTCAAAACAAAGTTTGGGCATGACATCTACGAGGGCTATGGTGCCACAGAGACAACTCCTGTAGCGTCCATCAACATCCCAGATGTACTCATGCAAGACAGCTGGAAAGTACAGGTTGGGCACAAGATAGGCACAGTAGGACTTCCCGTTCCAGGAAGTAGTTTCAAAATAGTTGACCCAGAGAGTTTTGAAGAGCTCAAAACGGGTGAAGAGGGGATGATACTCATCGGCGGTACGCAGATTATGAAAGGGTACATCGGTGACCCTGAAAAGACTGCTTCGGTCATCAAAGAACTAGATGGTATACGTTGGTACATTACAGGAGACAAAGGTCGCTTAGATGAAGATGGTTTCTTAACCATAGTAGATCGTTACAGTCGTTTTGCCAAAGTGGCAGGAGAGATGGTAAGTCTAGGACTCGTAGAACGCGAGATAGTCACCATACTAGGAGACAATGACCAAATCTCCATCTCTGCACTACCTGATGCAAAAAAGGGTGAAAAACTGGTACTGCTTTTAGAGGGTGAAATGGAACTGGAAACGCTCAAAGAGCAGATAAAGTCTCTAGAGATGAACCCTCTTTTTGTACCTAGTGAATACTATAAGGTAGAGGAGTTGCCGAAGCTTGGCACGGGGAAGGCTGATTTTAAAGGGGCTAAAAAACTTGCAAAGGAGTTGAGTGATGAGAAATAAGATTATGGATATGAGGTTTAAATATAGAATGTTAAAAAAAATAATGATATGCACAATGGTTGGAATATCTTCTATCAGTACATTTTCACATGCTGTGGAATTTTCTGATAAATTACCTATAGAAATTAAACAACTTGCTGAATCATTTGATTGTTTTTCCAATGAAGATAAGGAAATGATTTATGCATATAGCCTAGCTTTAATATATCGTTTTGAGAACTTGAAAAACAAAGAAGCACTTAAAAAAAGTGATTTGGATTATTGGAGGCTATGGCATATTCTTTCAGATATAGAAATGCAGTGTAAACTTGATTATAAATTTGATGATATTTTGGAAGAGATACTCTTCCCCACGTCAGCATTGCAAAAGAAGCTGACAAGATTACGGTGGGCAGAAAGTGCTATACACACAGACGGTAGTAGTGAATCTTCGGAAAAAATGCGTCACTATGATAAACAACTAAAGGAACAAATACATAATAATCCTCCAAAATGGAAGTTTTCAAAAAAGAACATTCATTTAAGAGATTATAATTTGACTGTTATGAAACAGTTTCCTGAAAACACTATTGCTTTGCAGGATTACAAAAATATTATCAAAGGGACTAAAAAGGGCACAATCAAACGTAAATTACTCTTTCGATATGCATATCTCCAAGAGAGTTACATCCGTAACTATGATAATAAAGAAAAGAGAAATTCCATTACTACTGAACTGTCTTATTTATCAAATTGTTTCAAGTATTACGATATACCTCAGCATAGTATCTATTATGGTAATGAAAAACGAAAACTTGCAGGCAGAGTTTTGGCGGGGAATAATATAAATATACTTTTTGGTAAGGAGATGTTGCCAAAACAAATAAAAATATATTGTGAACATAATATTACAGGGATGGAACTTGATACTTTTTCTGTGAAACAAGATAAACCGATTCGAAAACTTGAAAATGAACAAAAACTAAAGTTTGATAAAACAGTACGTTTACTAGATAGTTATAAACAAAAGGCTATTGATACAAAAAATTATAAAAAATATCTTCAATCTATTAAAACAATGATGAATGGTGGGGGTAATGATTTAAATCATGCTTTAAAAATAATTCGTTTAAAGAGTTGCTTTGATAATACACAATATTCCAAAGAGTTTTTAAAAGTTTTGTTAACAGAAGTAAAAAGCAGTGATTCCAAAGAGGAATTTTCCAATAAAGTCATGAGACCTCAAATGTGGTGGATAATGACGATTGGGGTGAAGGTAAAACAGGAAGGTGAGACTAAAGCACTAAAGCACTTTTTTGATTGTAATGCTACCAATATGATTGGTTCAAAACAGAGAATTACAAAAAAAAGTATAAAATCTTCTACTCATGTACGATACACACATATGCCAAATTATGACAGAATTTTATCCCAAAAAGATGAAATCTTAAAATATTATGCAGCAACATTTGTAAACAAAGCTACGCCTAACATAAATAATAAGACAGCTATAGATACAGGTATTATCCCCTCAGAATATATCGATAATAATGGCACTATCAAAAGGATAGAAAATGTACCGTTAAGTATAGAAGGCATGCCAAAAGGAGGTATTAAACTCACATATACCGGAGTACCTAAGGGAAAGGCATGTGAAAGATTAGTCACCTTAAATGTTAACGACAGTATATTCTTTGATAACAAAACATACGAAGGGTTGGATTATATCTTAATAGATAATCAAAAAATAAAAGTACAACATTTTAATGGTAAGTACGCACGGAGACTTTGTAATAAGCAAGGGAGTCATACTATTAGTTATGTGAGAGAAAAAACAATTGTTGAGGATAAATATAAGCCAAAATCCGTAGATAGTAATAATGATAAATACCATAAAATGCTTACGATTGATAGTTTTCGATATCCTCCTGATGGAGTAGCGATTTCTGATAATCATAAATTTTTTGCAGTGAGTGGAGAAAAAAGTGCTTTGTATGATGTTGTAAATGCCAATAAAGTTTCTATTTTGCCAAAGCAGTTAAATTACGCTTTTGATTTAGCGATAAATAAAAAAAATGATTATATAGCTGTTTCTCAAGGCAATGGCTTTTATTTTTATGGTTTAAAGAATAAGACAATAGTTACAAACATCCAACGTAAGGATAAAGAGTTTGAAACCTTTAGATTACAAAATTTACATTTTCTTGAAAGTAAAATACTCTTTGTTGCTATAGCAGAAAATGGTAAAAAAGTACAAATTTTAAATCCATTAATGCGAAAAATTGTTTCAGGTATTATTCCGAAATTTTTTGTTAATAGTAAAGAGTCTGGCTACAGAAGCCCTCGTATTACAACGATAGCACTTTCTCACAATATGAGATATTTATATATAGGGAATAATCGTAAACAAGTAGAAGTATGGAAAATATCGGATGATGGTACTTATAAGATAAAGTATCTTAATACCATTGAATTATCTACAGGACGAGAAATTGGGGCTATTCTGCAAGATCCGTTTGATGATAATAATTTATATATTGCTATGAAAAGCAATGAATTGATTTTATGGGATATTGATAAGAAAAAAGTTATTAAAACATATATAGCGGATAGTTATATGGATCCTAAAAATATTGATATAAGTAGTGATGGTCAATTTATAATGGTTTCTGGAAATTCTTTGTATCTATGGAAAATTAATGACACAATTCAGTGGGATATATTTTCAGGGGATGGACTCAAAGGCGGGCTGTTTATCCCTAAGACAGACCAACTTATCACGATAGGTAAAACAATTGATAGATGGATGTTAAATGCTTCTTTTAAGAAAAAGAATCATAAGAAAAAACATGTGAAGAAAAAAGAAAATAAGAAATCTCATGAAAAACCTATAAAAAAAATTAACGAAAAAAAGAAGACCTATAGTGAAAAGAAATATGATAGTGATGTAAAGAGAGGAGTCCCTCCTGTATTTGCAGCTATTCAAAATAACCTTCACAAAAAACTTACTGAATTGTTGAATAATGGTATAGATGCAAATAAAAAGTATAAAGAAGTAATTCCATTAATGTTTGCAATATATCAAAACGATGATAAGCTCGTTGAAATACTTTTAAAGTATGGTGCAAATCCAAATGTAATAGATAAACATGGACTGTACAGCCCATTATCTAAAGCATGTGTAATGAATAGAATTTCAACTGCCAAATTATTGATTAAATATGGAGCTGATGTCAATTATCAGTACAAAAAAAGTGAAACAGCACTCACTGTGGCGGCAAAAGGGTGCAAAAATTTTGAATTGGTGCAGCTCCTTTTGGATAATGGAGCAAAGCCTGATTTAATTGATATATATAGGCATAGTACGATTACGGGATTATTTATACAGTGTAAAGATAAGAAGAAGTATGAAAAAATGATGAAGTTGTTAAAAACAAAAAGTGTGCTGATTGGGTATAAAGTTAAAAAATAAATTGTTTTAAAGGAGTTTTATAATGTACGACTACGACAAAATAAACAAAAAAATGGATGAAAAGATGCCTAAAGGTGAACCAAAAAAAGAAGTATATAGGCTCTTTGCTTTTTCTACTGCATATTTGTCTTATGAGTGGAATGATATGGATTGGAGTCAAGGTATCAGTAACTTTGGTATGGTTCTCAATCATCGGATATGGGTTATTTTTTTTAGTAAGTGTTACTGTATATAAAAATGGACATGAGGGAAAGGCTGTACTAATGACATTAGGAAGTATATTTGCAGGTATATTGTTTCTATTTTCAAAGCTCATTAGTATACTGGCAAGCGCCCATTAATTATATAAATTTATATATGGGTTGAATTAGTATTTATCTGATTCATAAACTTTAATATTACAAAACAGAGATTTTTTTCTTGAAAAATATAAACGAGGAGATGAAATGAAAATAGTAAAAAGATTAACACTTGGTATTTTTTTGGTTATATCTATAGGATATACACAAACATATAATGAAAAGAAATTGTGGGAAAGTGCAACAACAGGTGCTGTAGGTGGTATAGGGTATTTCAAAAATATGAATGCCAATATCAAAAATGAGCAAGGACAAACCCCTTTGATGGTGGCTGTGAAAAATGGATATACAGAGGTTGTAAGAGCTTTAGGAGAAGCCACTGTAAATATAAAAGAAACAGACGATGAGGGCAAAACAGCATTTGACTATATAAGAAAACCTATGAGTCGTGAAGATAATATATATAGCCGTAGGATGTATGGAGCCTTGAGAGTAGTAGAGGTAGAGCAGATAGTGAGAGGTAAAGCTAAAATTGTTCAATACTCTTATAAAAATGATACCGATATTTTATCTCTTACTATCAAGGGTGCCAAATGTAAAGATTTTGTATTTCCTGAACACACACAATGTTCTGCACTTAAAGCATCTTCGAAACATCCAATATTTAAAGCCATTAAAGATAAGAATAATACGGAATTTGACAAATTATTACCCAACTTAAAAGATTTATCTGTTAGAAATAAATCAAACTATACACCACTGTGGGCAAGTATCCATTATCATAATTTTTATGCATTGGAAAAATTGTTGGATGCAGGAGCAAATATGTACGCAATGGATCAATTTGATTTAAAAACACCAGTGTATTGGGCGGCGATGATTAATGACACTAAGTTATTGCAAGTATTGTTAAAACATGGTGCGGATGTGGACTCAAAAGATTTGTTTGGGAGTACAGCACTATCTACAGCAACGCATAAGTGCAATAATTTTGAAGCTGTAGCAATACTTCTTGACAATGGGGCTAATCCTTACAGAAAAGATAAACGTGGGGAAACAGTTTTTGATAAAGTCTCTGCGTCTTGTCAAGATAAAACAAATAGAGAAAAAATGCTGAAACTTTTGAAAGAGAGAAGTAACTTTAGTAAAGAGTAGTAAAAATTTAAAAGGAGCACCAAATGAACACAGAAGCACTATTTTTCATCATCTTAGCCTTTTGGATCTTTGTTTTGCAGAGCAAAATAAAACATCTTGAAAAGCTAGTGTATGAACTGACATCACGTAAAGAGAAAGAACAAACAAAGGTCTCTACAGTAGTCGTCCAAGAGCCTATGTCTAGCGTTGAGGAAGTAGAAAAACCTATGATGCATGAGACTGTTGAGGTGCAAAATGTTGTAGAGGAAGAGGAGGTCTCAAAGGTAGAAACTTTTAAACAGCTACACCATGAGACTAGAGTTACACAACCGGTGGCAGAGCCTTCTGTTGTGACAACATGGCTTACGAACTACTTTACGGGCGGCAATCTACTTGTACGCATTGGTGGAGTGGTATTGTTCTTTGGGTTGGCATTTTTGGTGAAGTATGCAGCGGAACATAGTGTCATAAGCATGGAAGTACGACTGTGGACGATAGCGCTTGTGGCGATAGGACTCATGGTGATTGGATGGAGGCTTCGAGAGAGAGAAGGGGCGTATGGTCAAGTGCTTCAAGGGCTTGGTGTGGCGATGCTGTATCTTGTCATTTATGGGGCGTCTAAATTTTATGGATTACTTTCACTAGAGTCTGCCTTTGCGCTTATGTTGCTGGTAGTCATCATCGGGTCACTTTTGGCGGTAATAGAAGATGCCTTGCCTCTGGCACTGTTTGCCTCAGCAGGTGGTTTTTTGGTACCCATCTTGACCTCTAGTGGTGACGGCTCTCACGTGATGCTGTTCTCTTACTACGTCTTCTTGAACCTCGGTATTTTCATCGTGGCTTGGTACCGTTCTTGGCGTGTGTTAAATGTGCTTGGGTTTGTCTTTACATTTGTCATCGCTACAGCGTGGGGTGTGTTGCGTTATCGCTCTGGAATGTTTGAGAGTACAGAACCCTTTCTACTCATCTTCTTTGCGATGTACTTAGTCATCTCGATACTCTTCACCATCAAGCACCCTTACGAGCCTAAAAACTTAGTCGATGGTACTTTGGTTTTTGGTTTGCCTGTGGTTGCCTTTCCTTTACAGGTTAGTTTGGTGCAGTATTTTGCCTATGGTGAAGCCTATAGTGCTGTGGTGTTGGGAGTATTGTATGCAGGTATGTACTGGCTACTCAAAAACAAAGAACGTACAGGGCTTTTGGCACAGTCATTTTTAGCTTTATCGGTAGTCTTTTTCACTATCTCCGTGCCGTACATTTTCGATGCAGATGTGAGTGCTGCCTTATGGTCATTGGAAAGTGCCGCTATCATTTGGGTATCGCTCAAACAAAACAAAGTGATAGCACGCTATTTTGGTATCTTTTTGTTACTTATTTCGGTAGTGGTGTACCCCGAGAATGTGCATTATATGGGCATTAGTTTGGTGGAGTATTTGGGTTTCATCCTTGTCATTACAAGTACGATGTTGGCGGCATGGTTGCTAGATACACATAAGGCTATGTTGAAGCAGGGTACGCATTTCTTTACCTATATTTTCTTGGTTATTTCTTTGATGCTGTGGTTTGTTGCAACATCCTCACAGTTGCATTGTTTTGGCGATGATGGGTATATATTGACACTCATTTTAGGTGCATTGATAGCACTCGTGATAAGCAGGCTAACAGCATGGAAACTTTTGGCTACAAGCTTACAGGGCACACTGTTCTTGGGTGCATTTTTGTTTTATGCGACTAAGACAGATTCTTACTACCCTTACGGCATACATCCATTTTCAGAGTATGGTTTTATGATGTTCATGGGACTTATGGTGTTACAGTACCTTATGCTCGCACTCTTTGACACACTATGGCGTTACGCAAAGGCATTACACCTTTTAAGTCTGTGGTTTATGGTCAGTGTGTTGACCTTTGAGGTGCATTACCATCTGGCATCTTTGGAGGTAGGTGTAAGCATGGGCATGATAGGTTGGTGCATCGTTGCATTACTCTTTACCTTGCTTGTACTCGCCTTACCAAAGTTCCCTACAGTATGGGAAAAGTATAAAAGCGCATACCAAACGATAGGTACAGGTGCTCTTGTGCTCTTTTTACTCTTGTGGGAAATCAAAGCATTTTTAGTCCCTGCTGATTTTAGAGGCATGGGGTACTTCCCCTTACTCAACCCCATAGACCTCATGCAACTTGCCGTGTGGGGAGCGATGGCATACTGGGCAGTAAAACAAAGCAGCACATGGCAAAAGCAAAGCATGTTGCAAGTATATGGTGCGTTAGGTGTTTTGGCATGGGTGTTACTCACCGTTATCTTTGCACGGTTTGTGCAACACGCACAAGGACTAGACTACTCAGGCATTGCTCTATGGCATAGTGATTACTTCCAAACGGGTATCTCCATCTTGTGGAGTGGGATTGCCATCTTGCTGATGGTACTCTCAAAAATGTATGGACAACGTAGCCTTTGGCTCGCAGGGTTTGGACTGCTCATCTTGGTGGTACTCAAACTCTTCTTTGTAGAGCTTGCACACTCAGGAACCATAGAGAGGATTATCTCTTTCATCGTGGTAGGTACGCTTCTTTTACTCATAGGATACTTTGTACCCATGCCTCCGAATGAAGAAGAGAAAAGAGATGGATAAAGTTGTTGTCTTTGATGGGGTGTGTGGCTTGTGCAATAAAGCCTTATCTGTTTTAATAAGAATAGATAAAAATCAAACACTACGATACAGCGCATTACAAGGTGAATACGTTAAAACACTTGATATTAACAAAGACATTGACAGCATTGTATTTTATGAAGAGGGTAAGATTTACTATAAATCTACAGCGATACTGAGAATACTAAGGTTTTTAGGTGGGGTGTGGATCTTGATAAATATTTTCTATATCATCCCTGCTTTTATACGAGATACTATTTACGATACGATTGCGAAACACCGCTATAAGATATTTGGTAAGATGGACAGTTGTCGTATGCCAAACAAAGAGGAAGCAGTATTTTTTATTGACTAAATCATTTCTAAAATTCTCACTGTTTCTTGTGTATGAATTATGTATTGTGCCCATCCGTTTGTCGTAATGGATATATACAAACAATATTTGAAGGTTATGGTGTCAATATAACCACGAATGGGTCAATAATTTAGGGACAAATAGCTGTTAGATATTTATAAATATTAAAAAGCTATACTTGCTTCACTAGCCTTAAATAAGGCAAATGTGACAAAAAAGAACAAATGTTCACAATCTATTTATTATACCTATCAGCAAGATTTAGATAAAATAAGAGCATTAACTATAACGCAAGGGATATAAATGATTTTTATTGACGAAATCGTAGCAACAGAAGTAATGGACTCTAGAGGAAACCCTACAGTCAAAGTAACCGTAAGTTTAAGTGACGGTACAGTAGAAAATGCTATCGTACCAAGTGGTGCAAGTACAGGAAAAAGAGAAGCATTGGAACTCCGTGACGGAGGTGAGCGTTTCATGGGTAAAGGTGTACTTAAAGCCTGTGAAAATGTCAATGGTGCCATCTACGATGTACTGGTAGGACTAAGCCCGTTTAATCAAGCAGAAATCGACCTCACGATGAAAGAAGCAGATGGTACGGAAAACTATGGGAACTTGGGTGCGAATGCAGTGCTTGGTGTTTCTATGGCTGTAGCACGTGCGGCTGCAAAGAGTATGAAGATGCCACTTTATCGTTACCTTGGTGGTGCCAATGCGGTAGTGATGCCTGTACCAATGTTAAACATTATCAATGGTGGGGAGCATGCAAATAACTCTGTGGACTTCCAAGAGTACATGGTCATGCCTATTGGATTTGACAGATTTTCAGAAGGACTTAGAGCCTGTGCTGAGGTGTATCATAACCTTAAAAAAATCATCGATGAGATGGGTGAAAGTACAGCTGTAGGTGATGAGGGTGGATTTGCGCCTAACCTTAAGTCAAACGAAGAACCTATTCAAGTGATTATAAAGGCCATTGAAAAAGCTGGGTATAAAGCTGGAGAGCAAATTGCTATTGCCTTAGATGTTGCAGCATCTGAAATCATGAATGATGAGGGAAAATATGTATTGAAATCAGAAAATAGAGAGCTAACAAGTTCTGAGCTTATTGCTTATTATGCTGATATGTGTGAAAAATACCCTATCGTTTCTATTGAAGATGGATTGGGTGAAGATGACTGGACAGGTTGGAAAGAACTCACGGAAGTGCTTGGAGATAAAATACAGCTTGTTGGTGATGACTTGTTTGTCACCAATGTTGCCATCTTGTCTGAAGGCATCGAAAAAGATATAGCAAATTCTATACTTATCAAGCCAAATCAGATTGGTACAGTTTCTGAGACTATGCAGACAGTACGTCTTGCACAACGTTCAGGATACACTTGTGTCATGTCACACCGTTCAGGAGAGAGTGAAGATACTTTTATCGCTGACTTTGCAGTGGCATTGAACACAGGAGAAATCAAGACAGGTTCAACGGCACGTTCAGATAGAATTGCTAAATACAACAGACTACTTGAGATTGAAGCAGAGCTTGGTCAGTTTGAATACTTGGGAACATCATTGTTTACAAAGTAATCGTGTAGCTATGACAGAAGTAAGAGAAAAAGAAGATATCGCAGGGTTTTCGTTAAAAACGTTGTTATTGACACTTTTGGCGATGCTTTTGTTTGGCTTATATGTGGGAGTGTTGGTTTGGGGTGAAAATTCTGTAACTGTCTTGAAGCAGTTGGAGAAGAAAAAAGCAGGTTTATCTGAGAAAATAGTGACATTAAAGGCTGAAAATCAACGCCTTCAAAAAGAATTTTTTGAATTAAAGCAGTTAGAGCCTAAAGAGTGACACTTTGTGTGCTATAATACATACAATAACTTAAGTAAACGTTATATAAAACCGAAGGAAGAAGTATGAAACAATATTTATGGACAGGGATAGTGGTATTACTTGTGAGTGCGCATGCATCAGAAAATCCATTTGAGTTAAAAGAAAATTTTGGGCAATTAGACAAGTCTGAGTCTTCTATTATCTCAGAACTTAAAAAAGTAGCAGAAAAACAAGAGCTTGCAGATGATGCAGCTTTAGATGAGGAGATTGACGCAGAAGATAAGATGGATGAATCGCTAGCAACTGAGGCTAAAACTGTAGAAAAAAAATCACATTTTAAAAAAAAGGGCGCTACCCCTATATCGAAAAAAAAAGTAACTGACACTGTGGTAAATCCACAGCTTGATGCCATGCGTCAAAAAGCAATGGCATCAGCCAAAGCCCAAGACGAAAAAAGACAACAGCTTCTTAAAAAAGTAGAAGACAAAGAAACTGAACTTGTAAAAGCTAAAGCAGAAGAAGCACGTCTTGCTAAAGCACAAAAAGAAGCAGAAGCCAGAGAAGTGGCAGCCTATGAGAAAAAAAGAGCAGCAAAGCTATCGGCAGAAGAAAAAATGAAACTTGCACTTGAAAAAGAAGCCAAAGCACAAAAAGAAGCTAAGGCAAAAAAACTACTAGCAGACAAAGCAGAAAAAGAAAGACTTGCTAAAGCAAAAGAAGTAGCACTTAAAGTTGAAAAAGAAAAACAAGAAGCTGCAAAACAAAAAACTATCAAAGTGAAAACTACACCGAAAAAAGTGGTTAAAAAAGCAACTACAAGAACGCCAGTTAAAAAAGTAGAAGCACAAAAACATGTGATTAGTTCAGTCGATGACATCAATGTGACACGTGAAAGAAATGAAGCGAAGCTAGCAGCAGACAAGCTTTATGAAGAAGCAGTAAAAGAGATGAACGGAGAAGACTAGGCTTCTCTTTCTTTCTTGTTCTGTAAGACTTTGATAATAGTCATCGCAAATAAAATCTCAAAGATACTCGCTAAAATCAATTGATAATAGGTCAATAACTCTAAGAGTTTTGTCTCATACCCTATGGTAGCAACGGCAACCAATAAGGTAAGAGGCATAGAGAGTGACAGTGCAATAAGCAGTGCATCTTTCGCTCCTGAAATACCCTGCAATACAATTGCTGCAAATACCCTAGAGATTATCATAAGTGCAGTAATAAGCAATGCCCCCGAAACAACACCATCAAGAGGCAAGGCATTTAAATCAAAAGAGGCACCTACGTGTATAAAAAATAGAGGAACCAAAAACCCAAAACCCAAGCTAGACATCTTCTCTTCCAATGCTTTTTCATGGTGAAAAAAGGCCGAGATGGCAATCCCTGCGATGAAGGCACCAAGGGCGAGTTCTAGTTCAAGAGAGAGCATCACGGCAATAAGGATAAAAAAGAGAGCCATAGAGAGACGTATATCTTGCGCAGAGGTATCGGCTTTAGGTACCAACATCCCTTTAAGTTCAGGAAACCACCAAAAAAGAAGATGGAGTGCTTTATACAGAAAATAAATCACAATGATAAAGGAAGCCAGGTAGCCAATCTTGATGAGAAGTTCCAGATTGAACCCTGTACTACTCGCGGCATCAAAGACTGTAAGTGCGGCGATACTCAGTATCTCTCCTAGTACCCCTGCGATGAAGGCTAAGCGTATCCAAGACTCTTCTTTACCATAGACCTTGGAAAGTGTGGCGAGCAGTCCTATGGAGATAAGTGGCATAGAGATGATGACAATAGTATTGAGGTCAAAGATAAAACCAAATACCACAGAAAACATGACAATCAAGAGTAGAAAAAGCATAGATTTTTGTATGACAATTTTAGGACTTTTCGTAATCTGTTTTAAATCAACTTCCATACCGGCTAAAAACATAAGGTATAAAAAACCTACTTCGGCTATAAGATCAAAGTATTGGTTATGCCCAATAAAGCCAAAATAAGCGACTATAGACCCTAATATGATTTCAACAGAAGGGATGGGAAGACGAAGTGTCTTTGCGACAAAAGGACTTCCCCAAATAAGTACAGAAAGTATGAGTATAAGCGTTATGCTAGTGTGTATCACAGCTTGTGGCTACCTCATAGCCTAGAGTGTCGAGCATCTTTTTATCAGTACTAGCTTCGATACCTTCCGTTGTAAGATAGTTACCGATAACCATGGCATTGGCACCAGACTCAAACATAAGTTGCTCTTTCCCTGTAAAGAGGAGTTCTCTCCCTCCTGCAACCATAAGAAGTTTTTCTTCTCCTAGAAGTCCACGGGCTTGTTTTATGATAGCAACTGCCTCATCTAATTCAAGGTTTCTTGTCTTGATAGGCAACGCAGGGTTAGGATGGTAGAAATTAAGAGGGGTAGATTCTGGTGAGAGTGAAGCGATGGAAGTAAGCAATGCATCTCTATCCTCTTTCTCTTCTCCCATACCAAATATGCCACCGGAACAAAGTGCCAAACCTACAGATTTGACATTTTCACAGGTCTCATACCGTTCACTCCAAGGATGTGTAGAACAAATCTCAGCATAATAGCGTTCTGAAGTTTCAAGGTTGTGGTTGTAACTGTCTAATCCATGTTCTTTAAGGTAGGTAAGTTGTTCTTTGTTGGCTGTACCATTACAAGCGATAAGGTTTAAGCCCTCTACCTCTTTTTTGATAGCCTGTGCCGCACGCGCAACAAAATCTACTTTTTTATCATCTAAACCTTTGCCTGCAGTAACTAAACAGTACCCTAATGCACCATTGGCTTTGGCTTGTATAGCTTCTTGCACAATTTGGTCAATCTTTTTATAGTTATATCTCTCGATATCTGCATGATAACGTACCGACTGTGTACAAAACTTACAGTCTTCCAAGCAGGTGCCAGAAAGAATGTTGTTGATGGCACATAAAAATATCTGTTTAGACATTATTTGGCATCCACTTTCGTTTTACATTTGAAACACTCATAGACATCACCGGCTTTGAGCGTTTTCTTACCCATCATGTAATCACACTTTGGACATTTTTTATCGCTTGGTTCAAAGTTGGCGATAAATTTACATTTCGGGTAGTTAACACAACCAAAGAATTTACCACGTCTACCCTCACGTTCTTGGAGTTTACCTCCACATTCTGGACAAGGTACGGTGAGTTCTGTGGCAGGCTCAAGTGACTTGGCATTTTTACATTTAGGGTAGGCAGAACATGCA
Organism: Sulfurovum sp.; assembly: GCA_027012955.1. Taxonomy (GTDB): domain Bacteria; phylum Campylobacterota; class Campylobacteria; order Campylobacterales; family Sulfurovaceae; genus Sulfurovum. The sequence goes on along the minus strand of JALUYL010000097.1, from coordinate 3,499 downwards.
AGAAACTTCCCACGCTTGGAGTTCTTTATGACCATCATAGAGCCACATTTTTCACACTTCTCATCAGTCTCTTCAGGGCCTTCTACTTCTGTGCCATCTGTATTTTTGGTGTACTTACATTTAGGAAAGTTAGAGCAAGCTATAAACTCACCATAACGCCCTTTACGGAGTAGAAGTTCAGACTCACATTTAGGACAGTTTTCTCCTGTAGGGATGGCGATTTTGAGTGACTTAATGTTTTTCTTCCCATCTTCTACTTTGTTTAAAAATGGTGTATAAAATGCTTTCAGTATGGTTTGCCAAGAGGTTTTACCTTCGGCTACTTCATCTAAGGTTTCTTCCATGTTTGCAGTAAAGCTAGAGTCAACGATTTCGGGGAAATGTTCTTCAAGCATTTCTGTAACAGTGAACGCTATCTCTGTAGGGTGAATACGCTTTTTTTCTAGCTCAATGTATTTACGTGTTTGTAACGTTGTGACAGTTGGTGCATAGGTACTTGGACGACCGATGCCAAGAGATTCCAACTTTTTAATGAGACTGGCTTCATTGTAACGTGCAGGAGGTTCTGTAAAGTGTTGTTCTGGCTTGATGTCATCAAGGCTGACAGCTTGTCCCTTTTTTAGGTCAGGTAAGAGTTTGTCTTTGTCCCCATGTCCTGTAACTTTGTAGAAACCATCAAAAAGGAGTTTTCTTCCACTGGCTTTAAAGGTACATTTATCTCCTTTAAAAAGGATGGTTTGTGACTCAAGTTCTGCTTCTGTCATTTGGCAGGCTAAAAAACGGTTATAGATGAGTCTATAAAGTTTTAGTTCATCTACAGAGAGGTAGTCAGCTGCTTTTTTTGCATCAAAATCTACCATCGTCGGACGGATAGCCTCATGGGCTTCTTGTGCGCCTTTAGACTTTGTGACATAATTTTTGGCTTTACTAGGAAGGTATTTGTCTCCGTATGTCTCTTTGATGTAAGTGCGTGCAGCTTCTACGGCTTCTTTGGCAAGATTCATAGAGTCTGTTCTCATATAAGTGATGACACCCATGGTACCGTTGTCTGTCTTCACACCCTCATAAAGTTTTTGCGCGACCATCATCGTTTTTTTAGGCGAAAACCCTAACTGTGTAGAGGCTGCCTGTTGTAAGGTAGAGGTCATAAATGGTGGAGGTGTTTTTGTTTTACGTTTGGTCTTTTCTATAGAAGCGACAGTAAATGATTCACTTTGAGCAGCAGTCACTATTTCTGTAGCATCTGCTTCATTTTTTATGGTAAGTTTGTCTATTTTTAAGCCATTGTAGTCATAGATTGCTGCGTCAATATTTTTTTGAAACAGTGCATCTATCGTCCAAAATTCTTCAGGTTTAAAGGCTTTAATCTCACGTTCTTTTTCTACCACAAGTTTTAACGTAGAACTTTGTACTCTACCCGCACTAAGTCCTTTTTGTATTTTACTTGCTAACAAAGGAGAAAGTTTATACCCCACGATACGGTCAAGCATACGTCTCGTTTGTTGTGCATCTACAGAGTCCATATCTAGTTTTCTAGGATTTTCTACCGCATGAATGATGGCAGATTTTGTAATCTCATGAAACACAATACGTGGAAGTTCTGTAGGCTCTTTGCCTATAGCCATAGCAATGTGGTACCCGATGGCTTCACCCTCGCGATCCTCATCGGTCGCTATATAGATGGTTTCAGCTTCTTTGGCAAGTTTTTTGAGTTCTTTCACGGTTGCATTGACATCTCTTGGGATAGAATATTTGGGTACTAAGTCCCCAGTTTCATCATCAAGTGTGATACCAAAAGTACTTTTTGGAAGGTCTCTAATATGTCCTTTTGAAGCGATGACTTTGTAGTCTTTGCTTAAAAAGTTAGTGATGGTACGCGCTTTTGCTGGTGACTCAACGATAATTAAATTTTTCATAAATAACTTACTTTAGATTAGAAATTTTCTAATAGGAATTTTTGGCATTGTAACATAGTTGTATGGAAAATCTTATATAACGGTATGAAAATGTATAAATATTGTAGAGAAGAATCACCTAGAGTTTGCTTCCCCCTCACTCTATGGCTATCAAGAGGAGGGGGAAAAGAGTAAGTTACGCTACAAGTTCTGGGATGCGAATCGCCTGACCAGGGTAGATTTTATCTGCATCTTTGATAACTTCAAGATTTGCTTCTACAATGAGGGGATATTTACTGCCATCTTTGTAAAATTCTGATGAAATTCCCCAAAGTGAATCGCCTTTTTGAATGGTATAGAAGACAGGTTCAAAAACCTCTTCTTCTCTTACATTCTCTTCAGAAATTTGCGTGAGTGTTACAAGCTGGTCTGTGTTAACCTGTGAGATACCCTCCACATTTCCTGCTATGAGTATGGCTTTTTCTTTTGTTGCCGCATCTGTTGCTACCCCACCTAGAAGTACTGATTCCCCAGTTACTTCAACTACAAGTCCTTGGACTGGTAATTCTGAAAAACTTGATTCTATCTCATTTTTGATGGCTTCGCTGTCATCACCTTTACCGAGCAGTTTTTTACCTGCGCTACCTAAAAAATCAAAAAATGCCATTGTTTTCTCCTAAACTATAAAATGTATGGTTATAAATTATAATAGCTTTAGCTTAAGGGGAACGACTTATATTCTCTCTCCATGCGATATTTAGTACTGATCACAAATTTAAGAAAATATTCTAACCCTATACCCCGTTTTAATCTTCGTTTCTATCACGTCATAGGGTAGCTTTCTTCTAAGCTTGACAATCAGTTGTCTAAGTGGGTAGTTCTCTTTTGTTTTTCCTTCCCAGACATAGTCATGTATCTGTTCTGTACCCACGTAAGTGTTTGGATACTTCATGAGCAGTGCACAAAAGCGCTTTTCTTTATGGCTTAAATCAATGGTGTTGTTTTGAGAGACAAAGGTTTGTAAAGAGAAATCATAGTAAAGCTGTTTGTGTACCTGTATCTGTTCTATCTTAGGTAAAGAGAGTAGTTGCCCTATACGAATATCCAGCTCTTTAAAATGAAAAGGTTTTTTGATGTATTCATTGCAACCATACTCAAAGGCTGTGGCAAAGTTTTCTACTTCAAGTGAAGCGGTGATGATGACCACAGGGGTATCCAAATCAACCCTTCTTATCTGTCTGAGTATCTCTAGTCCGTTGATGTCTGGTACATTGATGTCGATAACAAAGAGATCAAATTTTTGTTTGTTTATCTCCTCTAAGGCTTCCATACCACCATACACGGAGGTAATCTGAAAAGATTTAAGCATAAAAAATTCTGTCAGTGCAGTATTTAGTGCAGCATCATCTTCTAATAAAAGTACATGTATAGGTGTTTTCATACTGCAAGTATAGCGGTATAAGATTAGCGAAAATTAAACCCCAATAACGAAATAGAAAAATAAGCCACCAAGAGGAAGTACCGTATAATAGGATAAAAGAAGAACGAAAGAGTCACTTTCTGTTATCACCCATTAGGTGACACTTTCGTCCAAGGATAAAAGT
>JALUYL010000096.1 GCA_027012955.1 Sulfurovum sp. | reverse complement strand
TAAGGAGGTCTCACCACTAAAGGTGAGTTGTACTTATTTTTTCCTAAAGGTTTTCTCAGTGTTGTAAAAAAATCTCTACGTCCTGCATCCATTGCTTTTTTTTGCACTATTCAACACCTTCATTCATGGCATCTGCCAAGTTTGAGTGTGCCTTAAATCTATCATCACCAAAGTCTGGTTTAAATGTATTCGCCACATCTGTTTTTGTTTTAGATTGTGGTGCATGACATTGTGTACAGTTAAAACGACCTTGATACAAAGTATCAGATTTTTTTACTTTGGCTAACTTAATATCTGATGTATTTTGTATGTCATATCCAAGTACTTCTCCACCCTTAACCACATAGCCATCATTCATTGCGGTCAGTGGTCTGTAGTTTGTAAAGTGTGTCACAGGTATAGGTGTTGCTCCCATACTCTTTGCTATCTCAGGTAAGTGACATCCAAGACATTGATTATTGGCTTTTGTAATAGGTAATAATCCATCTACAGAATGAGGAATCATCGGTGGAGCATCTTTATACGCTCTTTCAAACTTTGTAGATGTCCCAGGAGCGGGTCTATTATAATCTGTTTTGACACCTGTTGCACTGTCTTCATTGTAGAGGTCTGTTTTTCTAAGACCCAATGCTTTTTCTGAAACCGTATTTCTGTTTCCTAAGTCTTCTTGCTCAATACGCATTTCATCTGATGCATCAGCATTGAGGTCAATATATGTGCCTCCTGCAGCTGCTACTGCAGCTGCAGCTGCATGTGTCGTTGCTTTTTCTGTCGTAATTCCATGTTCAATTTTCATCAATAAAGAAAGTGCCTCTATATCTGAATCTTTCAAATTTTTAACTTGGTTAACCATAACTTGCTTCATCGCACCACCATAAGTACCTGCCCTGTAACCTTTAAGTGATTTCACAATATCTTTCAATGACATATCTTTCACAATCTTAGATTTACCCAGTGCTACTTTTTCAAAATACTGTCCATGACATCCTGCACATACAGCAGTACCTACAGCATACGCACTTGTTGAAGCCAATAATGCCCCAACTGATACTATTTTTACTATTTTTTTCATCTATTTCCTCCTATAAATTTTGTTTCACGACTCTATTTTACAAAACTTCTAATTCCACATTCTAGTGCATCTTCATTGCACACAACTTTACAATCCATACAGTTGGTAAAGTTCTCATGGTTACGATTGGCTCTCATAAGGCTTTTACTACCTATAAACAAGTAAGTTTCTCTCAAAGGACACAAATATCCACACCATACATTCTTTACCCCAAATAGGTCAAAAAAGGAAATTGTCAAGAACTATCCCTATTTACATAATAGCATTTAAAGAAAACACTTCAAACGCTACCACATCTAGTTAGTGTACCCACTCCACAACATTCCACCAAATACAACAAGCCCTACACTTTTAAGGGTTGTCGTCATAAAGTTTCTTCTGCCGTTAGAGTGTGCCATATCTGTTATGCCTTATAGAGTTTAACTGCACATTTTTTATAGTCAGCCTGCTTAGACATAGGACAAGTTGCATCAAGACAAACTTTGTTAATAAAGACTTTTTCATCAAACCAAGGTACAAATACAAGCCCTTGTGGTGGTCTGTTACGTCCACGTGTCTCAACTCTTGCTTTGACTTTACCACGACGTGAATCTACCCAAATTAAGCCACCTTGCTTGAAGCCTTTTGCTTTGGCATCTTTAGGGTTCATGTAACAGAGTGCTTCAGGAACTGCCCTAAAGAGTTCAGGAACTCTCATCGTCATCGTACCTGAATGCCAGTGCTCTAGTACACGCCCTGTACAGAGCCATGTATCGTACTCTTTATCTGGCATTTCAGGTGGTTCCATGTATGGTCTAGCATAGATTTTGGCTTTGTTTTTAAGAGACTTTTTGTTTTTGTCTTTAATGCCTTTAAGGTCACCTTGAGCTAATGCTTTGGCTAATGGTCCATAGAACGCAAAATCTTTAGCACCAGACTCTTTCGCTGCTTTCGCTGCATACGGGTCATATTTGACATTAAATCTCCAGTGTGTCTCTTTACCATCAACTACAGGCCATTTAAGTCCTCTTACTTTATGGTAGACATTAAATGGTGCAAGGTCATGTCCATGTCCTCTACCAAAGCTTGCATACTCTTCAAAGAGATACTCATGAATCATAAATCCATACCCTTTAAATACTTCACCATCTGAACCTTTAACATTTCTACTGTCACCCAAACACTCTGAGTTATCGTAGCCTTGTTGAGGGAATTTTTTCATATCAATTTTGTAAGATTTTGCTTTTTTATTAGCATATAAAATTTCATACATCGTTGTATTTTCATCATATCCCATTTTTTTAGCATCTTTAATAACATTAGGAAGTTTTTTACCATTACGTAAAGTATACTCACCCCATAAGTCTTTGACTGTAAAGCGTTTAGAAAGTTCAACCCACTGCCAAGTATCAGACATCGCATCACCTACAGGAAGTACTTGTTGTCTCCAGTGCTGTGTACGACGCTCTGCATTTCCATAGGCTCCCCATTTTTCATAAATCATCGCTGATGGAAGCACAAGGTCAGAAACCTTTGCCGAGATACCAGGGTATCCATCTGAAGTTACGATAAAGTTATCCATCTCTCGTGCTGCTTTAATCCAGTGAGAGGCAGAGGCAGAATCTTGGTATGCATTACATACATTCACCCATGCAAATTTAATCACACCATCTTCAATATCTCTATGGATTTTCATAATATGCTGGTTTCCTACAGGGTTTAGTGTACCCTCAGGGATTGACCATTTTTTCTCTGCTATTTTTCTATGTTTAGGGTTTTTTACCATCAAGTCAGCAGGCAATCTGTGACAGAATGTTCCTACTTCTCTAGCCGTACCACATGCTGATGGTTGACCTGTAAGTGAGAATGCCCCAGAACCTGGTTTAGCTTGCTTATTTAACATAAAGTGTACGTTGTACGAAAGTGTATTTACCCATGTACCACGTGTATGTTGGTTCATACCCATAGTCCAGAATGAAACCACTTTTCTATGTTTCTCTATGTAGAGGTCTGCAAGTGCTTGAAGTTTTTTCTTAAATACTTCGATGTCTTCATTTGGATCACCTTTGGCTACTTTGGCAGTGTACTCAAGCGTATATGGTTCTAAGGACTTTTTATACTCTTCAAAAGAGATTTCCCAGTGCTTGAGTGTACCTGCTGTATGCTTCATGGTATCACCCGCTTTATAGCCGTATGGCTCAAGTGCTTTACCTTCATCTTCAGAGAGTACTTTAGACATCTCTTTGTTGATAGTTTGCATCTCTAATGCTGAGTATTTACCTGCACTTCCATCTTTGTTTACAGGTGTGATAGACTTTTCACCTTTTCTTCTCATACCATATCCGATATTCGCAGGTCCTGTTGCAAAAACCATATGTTCTTTCACAAAATCCCAATCTATGATTTTTTCTTTATCATCTCTCATAACGATTTCACGAGCTATGTAATTCCACAGTGCCAAATCAGTATTTGGGGTAAAGATAATCTCCATATCTGCCAAATCCGATGTTCTATGTCGATAAGTAGAGATATTGACCACTTTTACTTTATCAGGATTAGAGAGTTTTCTATCTGTGACTCTTGACCATAAAATAGGATGCATCTCTGCCATGTTTGAACCCCATGATATAATAGTATCTGTCAACTCAATATCGTCATAACATCCTGATGGCTCATCAATACCGAAGGTTTGGTAAAAACCAACCACCGCAGATGCCATACAGTGTCTTGCATTTGGATCAATAGCATTAGAACGGAAACCTGCTTTCATCATTTTTTGAGCAGTATACCCTTCCATAACAGTGTACTGTCCAGAAGCAAAAATACCAATACCTTCAGGACCAGAAGCCTTAAGTGCTTTTCTAATGTTAAGTTCCATCTCATCAAAGGCACGCTTCCAGCTTACTGGTTTAAACTTACCTTGTTTGTCGAACTCACCTTTGTCATTCATACGAAGCAGTGGTGTTTTAAGTCTATCTGCCCCATACATAATTTTCGCATTAAAGTAACCCTTAATACAATTTAATCCTCTATTTACTGGTGCTGCGGGGTCACCTTTTACTGCAACAATTCTACCATTCTTCGTCGCAAGCATAATCCCACATCCAGTACCACAGAAACGACAAGCCGCCTTGTCCCATCTCCATTTAGACTCAGCTTGTTTTGCTGCTGCCTTAGCTTCTTGTGGGACAGTAATACCTACCGCACCTGCTGCTGCCACTGCTGCTGAATTTTTCAAAAAATCACGTCTATTTAATGACATTGTTCCTCCTTATTAAAATTAATATATATTTTAATAATATCACGATAACTCTATATTATAATTGATGTATATCAATTATATACATATACAACCATATCTATGAATTATCAGAAGTATTTTGATGGATAAACGATTATATTTAGAAGCTAAAAATAAAGAATAATTGAAGAATAATTTGAAGTCAATAACGCATAAGAAGCCATGCGTTATAAATATTAAAATTTGTAATCAAGCATAACCCAATATTTTGTTGTGTCTACTTTAAAAGTATCTGCATTATAAAATGATGCTTTCAGAAATCCAGAGAGACCTTTCACTGCTGAAATTTTATTTTTATAGAGTATATCTGCTTCTCTACCATATTTTGTATTTCCCTTGTCACTAGAGAAACTATGATAAACTATTTTAGCTACACCAAAACCTTTAGTTTTGTATCCTATCATACCATTCATATCTACAAGACCACTAGTAGGTGTTGTCAAAAAAAGGTCTGCCCAACCGTTTTGTCCATGAAGCGTTGCAAGAGGAGTAGAAAAAGATGCATTTGTACCTGCACCTGCACCAAGTACTTCATATCTTACGCCTGACAAAAAACCACTCATGTTTAGAGTAGCTTCAAGGTTGTAATAACTGGCATCTGCCGTCTTATTGGTGGTCAAACGATTAAATGTTGGATTTATCTGTTTTGCATACTCTGCACGGTAAGATAATCCCGTGCTTTCGCCAAATGCAAACTTACCAGTAGCTACTACACCATACGTATCATGTATATCCTCTATCATGTAACCATACGCAGTAAGTGAAAAGGCATCATTTAATTTATAGCTTGCATGAAGCAAAACTGTTCTTGTGTCATACCCTGAACCTATTGGTTTTACAGTATTTGAATCAAAAATGGTATTAACATGCCATACATAGGCTGTCATAACAGAAAGACTTCCAATAGAGTGATTTGATAATGATACTGCATCATAAGTTTGAGGCATTTGCCTCCAGTTTACCGTACCTATAAAACGTTGATTGTCAAGGTTTACACCTTGGCGACCTGTTCTGATAAATGTTTTTCCAAAAGTATAATCTATATACGCTTGAGTAATCCGCGTTTGTGAAGGATCGGTCACTATGTTGTATATATTTTTATCACCAATATCGACATTAGAAAGATCCCAATAGTTACCGCCAGTAGATACATTAATGGCCTCCAAATAAACAGACAAACCACTTAAGGTCAATAGGTCTGCACCTGCACTCAACATAAGTCTATTAGTGAATACACTTGCATTGCCTGTTGCATTATTTGTTTTTACGTACTCGTATCTAGGACGCAACTCTCCATGTGCCTGCACATTAGAAATAAAGGAAAATGACTCTGCTACAGAGGCAAACACCGCCTCTTTTACAGGATTGACATCTCCTCCTGCAAAAATAATTTGTGAGCCTACCACTGATAGCAAGAGTGCTTTTTGTAGAACCTTAGATTTAGCGAATGACATTTTTTTTCCTTAGCTATTTAAATTAAATATATAAATATATTAAATTAGAATAACACTATTGAAAACATGATTCATTGATATGCATCAAGAACATATATAATTTGAATTATTTCAATAGGTTCATATTGGATAAAAATAGAAGTTTATTAAACATCTACCCTAGTAACGTCTAACTTTATTTAGCAACCATCACCACAACTAGGAGTATCTGCATTACCCCCTGCAAAATATTTACCATCAAAACTTACCAATGAATACTCTCTGTCTCCGCCTAAAGACTCCCTAAGACCTTTAATTGACAAAAAGCCTAAAGAGTCTGCTCCCATATTTGAGGCTATTTCTTCAGGAGTGTATTTTGTTGATATTAACTCATCTTTTGTTGGGGTATCTATGCCATAACGACATGGAAACTTTATCTCAGGTGCTGCTATACGCAT
>JALUYL010000095.1 GCA_027012955.1 Sulfurovum sp. | reverse complement strand
TATCAGGACATTTTACAGCAGGTAAAAAAAGCTTTGGGCTTAGAAGTAAAAGTCACTTTTCCTAAAGATGCGTTTATACTGCTTGCAAATGATTTACTCCCTAGTGAGATAGCAATGCTTGCTAACACACAAGTGCAAGGTGTCATACTCAAAGAGACTTCCATCAACTCTCATACTGCCATACTCCTGCGTGCTTCTGGCATCGCTTCACTCATAGCAGACACAAGTAAGATACCTTTAGACAGAGAGATACTTTTAGATAGTTTTGCAGGACTTGTAGTACTGACGCCAAGTGGCGACGATATTCAAAAAGCCAAAGCCCTACAAGAAAAAACAAACGTACAAAAAGCACACTCTGCATCTAAACGTTTTAACACTGCCATAACACGTAGTGGCAAGCAGATAAAAGTCTTAGCGAATGTAGGTGATGTCCAGAGTGCAAAAGTAGCCAAAGAGGAAGGTGCTGAGGGCATAGGGCTTTTGCGTACAGAGTTTTTGTTTAAGTCTGTCAAGCCAAGTTTACAAGCACAAACCGATGCACTTAGAGAAATATTTGGCATCTTTGAGGACATCACCGTACGTACACTCGATGTAGGTGGAGACAAAGCCCTACCGTATATAGACATCCCACTAGAGAGTAACCCCTTTTTAGGCTTGCGTGGTGTACGACTTTTTAGGACACATCCTGAGATACTTGAAGAACAACTTCATGCGATATTTGTAGCATCGGAGGGGAAAAGAATTAAAATCATGTTCCCTATGGTCTCAAATGTAGAAGAGTTTAGTAAAGCAAAAAGTTTTGCGCAAGAGGTTGCTAAAACACACAACATCGACATAAGTAACATAGACTTTGGCATCATGATAGAAGTACCTTCTGTACTCTTCCTCATAGACGCATTTAATGAAGTAGTAGACTTCTACTCCATAGGCACCAATGATCTCACCCAATACCTCTTCGCCATAGAACGTACACATCCTCTCCTTAAAGCAGATGAACTCTCTCCTGTTATATTTTCTGCCTTAGAGAGTGTTGTCAAACAAAGCACAAAACCTGTAAGTATCTGTGGTGAACTCGCAGCCAATACAGATGCTATAAAGAAACTAATAGACTTAGGACTCACAACACTGTCTGTGAGCCCCAAAAGTATAGCCCAAACCAAGGAAAGCATACGGAATGCCTGATAATATTATTGACATTCATATCAATTTTTGATATACTTTTTTTGATATACACATCAAATTAATGGATATTTATGTTAGAAGAGATACGAGAGTTACAAACACTTCTTTTAAAAAAACAACGTAGTAAATATAAAAGATACTTTTTTGATTCCTTTGATTTCGATAGGATGAGTGGTATTATTGGTGCGAGGGGTGTGGGGAAAACTACATTCTTACTACAGTATCTTAAAAAGAGTGATTTAGCTCCTTCTAAAAAGCTCTACCTTAGTGCAGACTCGCTGAAGATTGATTCTCTTTTTGAGATTGCAAAAACATTTCAAACTGAAGGAGGCAAGCTCCTTATCATCGATGAAATTCATAAATATACTGGCTTTGAAAATGAACTGAAAAAGATTTATGATTTTTTAGAATTACAAATTATTTTTTCTGGAAGCAGTGCCTTACGTATTGACCATTTCAAAGCAGATTTGAGTAGAAGAGCCATCATCTTTGAAGTTGAAGGACTCTCTTTTAGAGAGTTTATTGAACTGAGACTTAATATTGAGCTACCTAAATTTACACTTGAAGAGATTCTAAATTCTCATATAGATATTGCTTATGCTCTTTTAGACAAATTTGATTTAACGCTATTTGATGAGTATTTACATTATGGGTACTACCCTTACTTCTTTGACAAATCTTCAAGCTACAAGATAAAATTAGAAGAGACTATCAACACGGTCTTGGAGGTAGATATTCCTTCTATTTTTAATATTGAGTACCAAAACATACGCACTCTAAAAAAGCTTCTACTTCTACTATGCGAGAGTCTTCCCTACACACCAAACATTAATGAACTACTCTCAAAAATGGGCATGGGTAGCGATTATCGAAGTCTCTATAGATACTTAGACTATTTACACAAAGCCAAGATTATCACCCTTATGCGCCCCAAAACAAAAGGCGATAATATATTTACAAAACCAGAGAAAATCTATTTTAACAACAGCAACTTGCATTATGCCTATTGTGATACACCTAACATTGGTACCATAAGAGAAGTGTTTTTTAAGTCTATGCTTTTTAATCATACTTTGAGTATTCCTAAAAAAGGTGATTTTTTTATTGATGACAAATACACCTTTGAAATAGGAGGCAAAAATAAAAACTATAAGCAGATAAAAGACCTACCTCAACCTTATATTGTCTCCGATAATATTGAAATAGGCAGTACTAATAAGATTCCACTTTGGTTATTTGGATTTTTGTATTAAAGTAAAAGGTAGTAATTAATCGTTTGTAGGGGTATTAAAACAAGGTCTGAACTGTAGATTGGATCAGCTCTCAAATCCCCATTTGATATAATTTGCCTTGTAAATGTCATACCCAAAAGACTACTTTAACCTACTCTCAAATCCCCATTTGATATAATCCACCACAGCCTACAGAAGAAAAAACTTCAACTTTAACCTACTCTCAAATCCCCATTTGATATAATCAGAAGATTTATAAGATATCTTTTGAGTAAACTTTAACCTACTCTCAAATCCCCATTTGATATAATAAGTCTATAAAATGCACCCTCTCCAAATGTACTTTAACCTACTCTCAAATCCCCATTTGATATAATATTCCTTTTGCCAAGAATGCAAGCTCGGGGACTTTAACCTACTCTCAAATCCCCATTTGATATAATCAGAAGAACCAAGACTTTCAATTTGTCTATACTTTAACCTACTCTCAAATCCCCATTTGATATAATGTGTTTCACCTTTTATTAGAGTAAACCCTTACTTTAACCTACTCTCAAATCCCCATTTGATATAATCACCAGTAGACGAACTTCATTACTACACATACTTTAACCTACTCTCAAATCCCCATTTGATATAATCAGCTGGTACAATCACTGAACTTCCGTGAAACTTTAACCTACTCTCAAATCCCCATTTGATATAATGATTTTGAGTCTATGACGTGTGAGAATTGTACTTTAACCTACTCTCAAATCCCCATTTGATATAATACCGTTGGTGCAGCATCAGAGACGATTTTTACTTTAACCTACTCTCAAATCCCCATTTGATATAATTAGCTCTTTCCGCACGTACTCCAAACTTATACTTTAACCTACTCTCAAATCCCCATTTGATATAATGACCTACTAACATACACAAACAAGCGTTTAACTTTAACCTACTCTCAAATCCCCATTTGATATAATTGACCATAGTACTCTTGTACGCCGTCTCTACTTTAACCTACTCTCAAATCCCCATTTGATATAATAGCATCGTCTATCGCTATTTGTTCAAGGTCACTTTAACCTACTCTCAAATCCCCATTTGATATAATACATGGCAAAGATATGCTAGTCCAGTATGACTTTAACCTACTCTCAAATCCCCATTTGATATAATTGTAGCGTTTGAGCCGTGTATGTGCATAGACTTTAACCTACTCTCAAATCCCCATTTGATATAATGAAGCCAATATTGGTAACGGTTGAAGCTGTACTTTAACCTACTCTCAAATCCCCATTTGATATAATAAATGCTTTAGTCCAAAAGTTAACCCAGTAGACTTTAACCTACTCTCAAATCCCCATTTGATATAATCGTAGAAGTAGGCTACATACATGAGAGTGGACTTTAACCTACTCTCAAATCCCCATTTGATATAATACGCTTGACAAGAGTAAAGCCAAATATGAACTTTAACCTACTCTCAAATCCCCATTTGATATAATATTTCTTTGATGTCTTGGTGGGTGACGCGACTTTAACCTACTCTCAAATCCCCATTTGATATAATGTATCTTGTTACGCTTGACTATGAAAGTATACTTTAACCTACTCTCAAATCCCCATTTGATATAATGATGATCTACACTCATTCGCTTTGGTGATGACTTTAACCTACTCTCAAATCCCCATTTGATATAATTATCCAACGACCATTGTCATCTATAGACTCACTTTAACCTACTCTCAAATCCCCATTTGATATAATATAGTACCATGCTAATGTCATGAATGACAGACTTTAACCTACTCTCAAATCCCCATTTGATATAATCATCAAGCAAAGCATTTGACAGAGGGCAGACTTTAACCTACTCTCAAATCCCCATTTGATATAATTATACAAGATGCGATAAACGCTAGAAACTTACTTTAACCTACTCTCAAATCCCCATTTGATATAATAATTATATATTATTGATATGTTTAGAGGTAACTTTAACCTACTCTCAAATCCCCATTTGATATAATAGTGCCTCTTCCTCTGTAAATGGTTTATGTACTTTAACCTACTCTCAAATCCCCATTTGATATAATAGCACTAACGCATACAATCAACAAAAATGTACTTTAACCTACTCTCAAATCCCCATTTGATATAATTCCTTGACACGCGTCTAGTATGCTGCCAGACTTTAACCTACTCTCAAATCCCCATTTGATATAATAGCTCTTTCCCCAGATACTCCAAACTTATACTTTAACCTACTCTCAAATCCCCATTTGATATAATAAACCTAGGTTAAAGCTCGTGTATACGGGTTTGATGGCTATTTATACGCTAAAAAACCATAAAAGTTTGTACTTGTTCGGCTATCTTTTCTTCTGGTTTTTCTCGGTAATTTTCTATAGTTATCATGTTACTATACTGACTTTCAGTGATTTTTATGATTCTTATTGAGCCATTATGCGGAGCTTCTGCTTCTATTTTCTTCTCATATTTTTCTGCTATAGACAAGCTTCTACAAAATCGTATATAAATAGAGTACTGAAACATTATAAATCCATGACCCAATAAATTGGCTCTAAACTTACGATATTTATCTAAATCTTTCTTTGTCTCTGTAGAGATATCAAACATTACAAATAAAACCATTTTCCTATACCCACTTATTGCTCCATTAATATTTCTCATTTCTTTATCAAGAAAAACAGCTCTATATCTTCTCTCTTGCCCAAACAGTAAGATTGGTATGATGAAACTATATTTTTGATGGCATCATTAATCAAAATATTTTGACCATGGTTATTTTTTACCTTACAGTAGAGTAAAGCTATCAATTCCTGCTTTCTTTGTGAGGAGAGCATAGAGTTATGACTTACATTGTCCAGTACGTATTTATCTACTACGGGTCGAAAAGGCTCTAGTAGATCATCTGCTAAGTTATAAGCATTGAGTTCACTAGAGTGCCACATACCAAAAGATGGGTTGAGTCCAAAAGCTACTATATGCCTAATGATAGAACTCCTGATGATACTATAGCCATAGTTAAGAGCTATATTTCTACCGTCCATTTCATCTTTTCTACAAAACCCTTTACCAAATATAGCCTTGAAGTAATACGCAGCAGCTACAGCTTCTATATTGCCTTTGTCTGCTGAATGTACTCTCTTTATGAGCCGATAGAGGTATTCATCATCTTTTATGGTGTTTAGGACATCTGCTTGATTGAGTACCTTGGAGATGATTACCTCTTTCCATAGACGGTTTAGTCTTGGTTTGCTTGTAGCTATCTGTGCTTTTTGTATTTTACTTGTTCGACTGTTTTTATAGAGTCCAGTACAGATAGCAGAAGGTATGTATTGGTCATCTACAAAAACTACAGATATATTGGCTTTAGCCATATTTGAGAGGAGTGATGAGGTAATGGTAGTTTGCTGATTCTCTACTATGAGTATGTCTATATCATCAAGCGATACTAGCGTAGTAGCCATTTCATTTTTAACTGACATTGAGTTATTTTTGTAACTTAAATAGGCTTTATTTTTTATGAAAATTTGCTTGAAAGACATAGGAAGTATCCCGAATTAGAGTATAAAACTCGTGAGGCTCGGGAAAACACCTCTTGCTTTAACCAAAGCTATCAAATCCCCATTTGATATAAGATTATTATAGTAATATTTACTTTTCATTTTGCTTATCCTCTGTGATATTACCGAAGAAATCTATTTTAACCTTTGCTATAACTTTTGTTTTACTTGGGGTTACAGTATCTTCTAAAAATTGATTTTTAACTCCTTTTTTATTGATCTTAATAAATGTATTTAAATTAATATTCTTAATAGTCAATTTGTTACTAGCTCCTGTTTGCGTAGATGATACATTACCTCCACCATTAAAGATATAATAGTTTTCTGTTAAATCTTTAATATTTATAACTTTAATAACATCATGTTTATACAAAGTCAAACTAGGCTCAACATCATCAAAAACATTATTATACTTTTCATTTATTTTTGTCTTTATATGCGGATTGGATATAGAGCTAAAATACTTCAAGCCTACAACTTGGTTTTGCTTAGGATGACTATATAACTCCACGCAAAGCGTACTCTCATTCTCTTTTATAACAAAGGGTTCTTTCCTTTTTATAGCTTGTTTGAAGATGCTGAGAGATAGCCTCTCAATGCTTTTATCATCTCTTCGTGAAAAGAGTATGCTATCTGCTGATGTTTTTGATATTTTAACTTTATGTAGTTTAACACTCTTTACTATTTGTTTCTTTCCATTTTTAACACTAAAACTACACATTAACGATTCAAGTTCCCTAGATAAAGATTTGCTTTCATCTTGAAAAGGTTGCATCTCTGCTTTAATAATCTCATTGACCTCTTTATGCTGTTTACCTATTTTTATCGTCTTCTTTTTCTTTTCTATCTCCTTGTCTATAACGTCTATCTTGTTTCTTAAATTTAATAGTTCATCGACATATATCTCTATGGCATCTATAATGTTTTGTTGTTTTTCAGGATTAAGTCTTTCTTGAATAGAAGCTATCTCTTTTCTTACCTCATCATCATTTCTAGGCTTAGGAAAACCTCCTACATTTTTAACGAGCAACGATGTGTCAATAGCCACCTTTTCCATCTCAGCCAATATCTCTTTATTTTTATCTTTTTCTTTGGTCACATATAGCTTTAAGTTACCGTCTTTAAAACCCTTCATATTGGTTTTTCTTTTGTTATATGGACAGACATGCAGTGTATTGGTCTCGTATTTTTCAACCAATACCTTCAGATGTTCTACTATATTCTTTCCATCACTAGATATAGGCATATTAGAAGCCAACTTCTCTTTGAGTGCTTTAGTCTTAAACTTGTTTTCATTTTTCTTAAAATGGTTGTGAAGTGCGTGTGTAGCAGATGGTGAACATAGAGCTATAGTAAAGGCATCTAGTGTATGATGGTAGTTTGTGTTTCTATCTTTTTTATCTTCTTCATTTTTAGGCATAACGGTATGTATGCCCCACATATATTTTAGTTCACTTATGGCTTTACCAGAGACACTCACGATGTGGTTTTCTCCACCTTTGTTGTGTGCATTTGTATTTGGGTAGAGGTAATGATTAAGATATTTAGCTATGCTTCTTGTAGCAGAGCGTGTATCGTTCAAGTAACTATCAAGCCAATTATCTTTCGCCATAGCACTATTGATAGTATCTTCATCTGTGAGCCATTTATATTTAGGATTTTTAGGGTGAAGTTTTATGCGACCTTTAAAGTTCTCCCACTCTCCTATAGATTTTAGGTAGGTTATGGGGTTTTGTGAACCTTTATTTTGGTTGCATTTTTTGTGTACTAAGATTTTGTTTTTTTGAGAATTAATCCATATTACAGAACGTGGAATAAAGTGTTCTATTTCAGTCATGGTCTCATCAAATGCTTCATCTCTAGTTAAGTTCTTGTCGCAATATAGACATTCACACTCTTGCTCCTTAAATAATTTAGCTCTTTCTATATTTTTATGAGTTTCTTTTATGTCGTTTGATTTTAGAAATTTTTCTGCTTCTTTATTTTTTCTATTATAGTCAGTTTGATTTTTAGTTATATTTTCTGCTTCTTTTTTAGAGTTCATTTCTCTAGCTGTCTCTATACGTATCTCATCTATTTTTCCATATTTTTTTATAAGTTCATTGATGAGCTTCCGTAGTATCCCAACCACTCTCTTGACTTTTGGAGACATCATAGGCTGATAAAAGAGATGCTTTGTATCAAAATAAGTAATATTCTCTTTAAGCCACGCAATATCTGCCGCACTTGGTTCAAGAGGTGGTAGGTAGTCATAGCTAGGCATATCAAGATATTTACTGTTGTAGCCTAAAGAATCCAAAGCTTCAGAATGCATTAGTTCTTTTTCATGCATCAATTCCAAAACTTCATTAGCAAATTTAAGTGAAAATCGTCCAAAACCATCCATGTGTGTCAGCCTAGCTATATCTTCTGCAAAAGAATCATCTATCACTATATTATATTTATGGATAATTTTATTTATATGCTCCACACGAGAACTATAGTTCTTGTAGTAGTACAACTCCAATAGCACTTCATTGTAAAATGTATTTTGTGTGTCTTGAAAATCTATGTTAGACTTATTAAGAATCTCCAACATAGCCCTATAAGCTTGTATGTCGAGTATTAGAAGTTCTTTATCATCATTGATATATATTTTGATGTCCTTAAGTCCTGCATTTTTATAGATATTTTTGTTATTAATCTTATCAGCATTAGGACTATTGAGCCAAAAATCAAGAGCTTGATCTTTTTCATCTTTTATAGCTGCTCTGATATGACCATTTTTATCTATAACTTTATAATTATCCATATTTTGTCTAAGGGTTAACTCTATATTGCGTATATTCGATAAAGGTATTCTTCTTTCTTTGCCTTTAGGGTTAAACTCATCATAAAATGAACAATACTCTACCATCCCCTCAAAGCTTTTAAGCGGTCGTTGATAAAAAGCATTATATTTACCTTGAACTATCTCAGATATAAACGTTTCACAATTTTCAATACTCTCAAATATATCTTTGTTGGTAGATTGAGACCGTACTACTCTCTCGAACTCTTCTTTGTGCATATCTCTATCTAATGAATTTCTATAATCACCTTTTTTATTGCGAATAGCTATATTTTGATATTTATCTTCTAGCTCTTTTCTATAAGAGGTTAAAACCATTGAAGGAAGAGGGTATTTATTGGCTAAGTATTTATCTTTATTTTTCTGTATGAATCCATTGAGCTTTTCATCCTCTTTTTTCTGCTTCTTGTTTTCTTCTGTCTCTTCCTCAACTAAAGCAAACATATTCGTATATCCTCTATCGGTAAGGATAGAGTAAGTGGCTAATACAAATTCATCTTTTGTTAGATAATGACCTAAGACGGCATCTTCTCTAAGATGATAGACATCATTTGATTTCACTTTAAAATTTCCCATATATCCTGTAGTATCAGTAACAAATAGCTTATCTGCTATACCATACTTGACAAATATTTGTCTTACATTTTTGTTTCTAGTACTTTTTCTACGATGTAAACGTCTTGCTCCTCTAGCTTTTCTTCTCTCTTCTGCCGTATTTGGTTCTGAAAAAACAATACTATTGCTTGTTAACTCTTCAAATATTATTTGACCATTTTGTTCCTCTAATATTAAAAGCGAAAACCCTATACTATTGGAACCTATATCTAAACCTAAAACCGTTTTATTTATTTTTCCCATCTTCTTTCCTCTATACATATTTTATACTTACTTGAAGTATAATACCTAAATACCAACAACAAATTCAACCCACTAAATAGGGAATTTTTACATGTTTAATCTTTTACAAAAAATAGGTAAGGCGTTAATGACGCCTATTGCTGTACTACCCGTAGCTGCACTTCTACTACGTTTAGGCTTTGGAGACATTCCTTTTATCGATGGACAAGTAGCCCTCATTATGAAAAATGCTGGAGATGCTATATTTTCTCATCTTGATTTACTCTTTGGTATCGGTATCGCGTATGGTCTTGCCAAGAACAATGATGGAGCAGCAGCACTGGCTGGAGCTATAGGGGTGCTTATAGCCAAAGCTGTTTACATCAGTATTGACAAGGATGTCAATATGGGTGTCTTTGTGGGTATCATCATTGGTGTGCTTGCTGGTACACTATATAACCGTTTTTACGACATTAAACTTCCTGAGTTTTTAGGCTTCTTTGGGGGTAAACGCTTTGTGCCTATCATCACAGCTATTGCTGCCATAGGTGTAGGGGTACTTGCTGGGTACTTCTGGCACTATGCGCAGTCTGGTATTGATGCTTTTTCTAATGCTATTATAGGACTAGGAGAGGTTGGTACATTTATCTATGGTACTCTCAACCGTCTACTCATACCTCTAGGACTTCACCACATTTTAAACTCTGTCTTTTGGTTTCAACTAGGCGACTATACTTACCTAAAAGATGGCGTAGAAGTCGTAGCCAATGGTGACTTGCACCGTTTCTTTGCCGGAGACAAAACAGCAGGTATCTACATGTCTGGTTTTTATGTGGTGATGATGTTTGGTCTGCCTGCCATGGCGTATGCTATCTACCTTAATACACCTAAAGCTGCACGTAAACGTGTAGGTGCAGTACTTTTAGGTGTGGCATTTACCTCTTTTCTTACAGGCATAACAGAGCCTTTGGAGTTTCTCTTTCTCTTTGTAGCACCTCTTCTTTTTGTCGTACATGCACTTTTAACAGGTCTTGCATTGGCAGTGGCACAGATGTTAGATATACATGCAGGGTTTGGCTTTTCGGCAGGCTTTATAGACTATGTTATTAACTATAAGCTTGCTACCAACCCTCTGCTCATCTTACCGCTTGGTGTAGTGTTTGCATTCATCTATTTTGTGGCTTCCTACTACACTATCAAAACCTTTAAACTCAATATTTTTGAAGAGATGATAGAGGAACCTAATGGTTGTGAAGTTAACAATGAAGCACTCTCATTCATCACGGCTCTTGGGGGCAAAGAGAACATCACAGACACCGATGCCTGTATCACTCGCTTACGTATGTCAGTGCTTGACAGCAGCAAGCTTAGTGATGAGCCTTTTATGGCACTGGGTGCCAAAGGTGTGATACGCCCCGATAAAAAGAGTATCCAGATTATTTTGGGTACCAAAGCAGAGGGCGTAGCAGAGAAGATAAAAGAGGCTTTAGCTTAGTCCTCTTTATCTTTTTTCTCTTGCTTTTCTTTTTTAGGACTTTTCAGCACGAAAAAGAATGCTGCGAGTATCACTCCATACACGACATAATAATAAATATTGTCACTTTGTGGCATCACTTTACCTCCATTATTTTATCACCCTCTTTATAGATGGTGTATTTTTTGATAATCTCTTTAACATCACTCTCATCACTGATGAGTATAGGTGTGATGATGTCTTTGGCATGTTCACGTATATAGTTCAAATCTGCTTCGATGATGACATCACCTGCCTTGACCTTGTCGCCCTCACTGGCAATACGCGTGAATCCTTCACCCTTTAATGCCACCGTCTCTAACCCTATATGTACCATCACTTCCAAGTCTTTATCAGATTTGATACTATAGGCATGGTTGGTAGAAAATATTTTAGATACTACACCATCTATAGGTGCCGTAAAGTTACCAGACATCGGTACGATAGCTACACCGTCACCTACCATTTTTTGAGAAAAGACTTCATCATCTACACTTTCGAGTGCAACAACTTGTCCATCTACAGGGGCATAGACCTCTCTTACTTTACGTTTCATAAATCCGAACATTCGTATTTCCTTTCGCCTGCTATTATGGTTGATATGATACTAAAGTTTTCATCAAAGATGACTATATCTGCATCATAGCCTTTTTTGAGCAGACCTTTTTTAAGCCCTAACATCTTGGCAGGGAGTTTTGTCACAGTATTGACAACCTCTACCCGTGTCATGGAAGTATGTTGCTTCATGTTTGCCATGGCTTCGTTCATCTTCAGTACCGAGCCTGCTAAAGTACCATCTTCAAGTAATGCTTTCCCTTCAGAGACTTCTACTTTTCTGCCACCTAAGTCATAAGAGCCACACTTCATGCACCCTGCACGCATAGCATCGGTGATGAGTATGAGTTTGTCACTTTTCAGCTTGTGTGTCAAGGCAAGTGTACTTGGATGGGTATGCACCAAGTCAGCGATGATGTCACAAGTCACGTCACTGTCAAACACAGCCCCCACAAGTCCAGGCTCACGATGATGATAACCAGGCATGGCATTAAACAGATGCGTCACATGTGACACACCCCATTTGAAGCTCTGTTTGGCTTCGTCGTAACTTGCATTGGAGTGTCCCACACTAAGTATGACATGTGGATACTCTTTTGTCATCTGCTTTACAAAATCTTCTGCATCCTCTACTTCAGGAGCTAGAGTAATCATCTTCACTTCATTGATGTATTTTTCTATCAAGTTGAAGTTTGGGGCCTGCACATAGTTTTTGTCCTGTGCGCCATGCTTAGCAGCATTGATAAACGGCCCTTCAAGGTGTATACCTACTATCTTTGCCCCTGTAACATTGTGGGCATTATTTTGAATATTTTGTAAAGCATTGTCAATAGCCTGTGTTGACATCGTCATCGTTGTCGCTAGAAAAGAGGTTGTTCCCGTTTTTACTAAAGTCGTTGAAAGTGTTTCTAATGCTTCAGGTATAGCATCCATCACATCTGCACCACCTGAACCATGTATGTGCAAGTCTATAAACCCAGCACTCACATACGCGCCTTTGGCATCTATAATCTCAACATCATCACTGTCTGAGATAACAATATCATCCACAATGTCAATAATCTTGTCATCGAAAAGAAGTATCTTCTCTTCAATGATTTCATCGTCTATGATGTATTTTCCATTCAGTATCGCAGTAATGTTACGCCTCTTCTCGTAGGTTTTCTTTTAGCACACGCTTGAGTACTTTACCTGTAGCATTTTTAGGAAGTTCTTCTATGATATGTATTTGTTTGGGTATCTTATAGTTCGCAAGATGTTCACGCATATATTTTTTCAGCCCTTGTTCATCTAGCGTCTCTACACCTTCAGCAAGCTCGATGTATACCACAGGTACTTCACCACTTTTTTCATCCATTATACCTATCACGGCAGAGGCACCTACATCTTTGTAGGCATCGATGGTCTCCTCTATCTCACGGGGATAAACATTAATCCCCTTAGAGATAATCAAATCTTTTCTTCTATCGACTATAAATAAGAAACCTTCATCATCCATATAGCCCATATCACCCGTAAGAAGCCACCCATTTACGATGGTTTCATCCGTAGCTGTAGGGCGGTCGAGATAACCTTGCATGACGTTGTCACCTTTGACAATGATGTCTCCAATAGTACCACGATGCACTTCACTCATCTCTTCATCAACTATCTTCATCTCGTAGCCATATAGTGCGGTACCTACAGAACCTGCTTTTTGTTTCTTAAACGTGTTCATGCATACCGCAGGACTTGCTTCAGAAAGCCCATAGCCTTCAAGTAGTGTTGCTCTTTTAAACTTCTTTGACATGGCATCAAGCGTTTTAGGCTGTAGTGCCGCTGCACCAGAGATAAACGCACGAATGCGGTTAAACCACATAAAGTACCAAGGGAGTTTCGCTTTTGCCAAAGCATTATAGACATCAGGGATACCAAAGAACAATGTTACCTTTTTGGTCAAGGTTTGTTTAAAGATGTTTGAAAAAGGCTGTATCGACTGAATGATGACAAAACTCGCCCCCACATACAGTGGTAACATTACCCCTATAGAAAATGTAAACGAGTGAAACATCGGTAAAAAGACGATACCTCTGTCTTTTGGTTTGACATTAATGGTACGTCTTCCAGAGTCAGCGTTAGAGAGTACATTTTTGTTACTTAGCATTGCACCTTTGGGCTTACCTGTAGTCCCAGAAGTATAGACAATGACTGCTGTATCGTCTAGTTTTCTTACATGGTGCGCAACTGTGTCTGTTGCAGACAAAGCATCTTCAAAATGTAAATGCTTTTCCCCTTTGACTACTTCTTCACCTTCCCATAAGATGAAATTACAAAGTTCACTTGCCTTGGAACTGTTCACCACTTTGTCATGTATGGAAGAAGCAATAAGTACAGAACTTCCACTGTCTTCGAGAATATAACTTAATTCTTCAGATTTTAGAAAAGTGTTCACAGGTACAAGTACAGCACCCACTTTAGACACAGCAAAAATGGCATAGATAAACTCTGCAGAGTTACGTAAAAAGAGGGCTACTTTGTCACCCTCTTTGACACCTTGTTTAGACAAAAAAGCTGCAAGTTTATCTGCAGCTTCTTTAATGTCACCATAACTAATCTTATCATCATTTAAGAGTAGTGCTGGCTTTTTTCTACGTTTTTTTGCCTGTGCCTCTATGAGTTCATAAAAGTTATTGAACTTGTATGCCATGTTAGAACCTATATGAAGCACCCACTGTCATTAAGAGAGCACCTCCGTCAGAGAATGTACCAATAATACCATTTCCATTTTCTCCAGCATTGAGCGTTCTCTTGTCTTTACTGTCATACAACACAGCCGCTCCCCAACTCAATGATTTTGTTTGTTGATATCTAAATCCTGCTGAAAATATATTGGCATCGCTGTCAGCCAACTCATAACTCAAAGTTCTCTTTGGTACAGGGGTTTTGTCATAAGCATACCCACCCATAAGGGTTAATGTATCATTCACTGCATACGTTACACCCAATCTAAAGGTATTGGTATCTTCCCAACTTTTATCTTTAGGATCATCAAATGCGGAAACCAATGCTGCCTGAATAGGTCTATCATACTGAAAATCCAATGCTTTATAAGCAGACCAATAGGTACGTTCATAGACAAATTCTAACGTAAGTGTGTTATTCCATGTTTTAGAAATAGCTAAACTTAATGTTGCAGGGAGAGGGATAGTTACATCCGTATTATATTGTTGTCCCACACCACCTAAATAAAGGTTTGCCTCTCCTGATTCGGTAAGATCCACATTGGAACGATAGGTAACCGCAAGATTGATATCGGGTGTTGGTTTGTATGTCATGGCTAAGTTATACCCGAAGTCTATACTATTTCCTTTCATGTCCCTCTTGGCTGCCAATCCCACAGCATTACCATCACTTTTAACAATACCTTCACTATAAACCATTCTAATCCCCCCAGCAACACTAAAATTATCGTTAACTTTGTAAGATACGGAAGGATTTAGTTCAATCACTTTAAGCGTAAATTCTTCTGCAAAAAGTTTTTGTACAGGTGTTTTCCAACGTTTAGTCAAACCTCCAGGGGCAACCATACTGACACCATAACGCCACTTACCTATAGCAGGTGCAACATAATGGAAATAAGGAATAGGTAAATTTTCTGTTTCTGATTTACCTGTGGCAGGTGTCACAGCAGGCAAGAGTTGTATACCGTCATATTGATTGGAGGGTAGATGCGCAAGCGTAAGACCACCCTCCATATAACTGACTTCATCCTCAAGAAAACTCATATTTGCAGGGTTGTAGTACGCTGTATCGGCATCTGTTGTATGTGCAACATAAGCCGCCCCTAAAGCCATACCATTGAGTGATTGTTCAGGAATTTTATATCCTCCAGCAAATGTTAGTGTCGAAGCGATGACGCTTAATGTAATAATTTTTTTCATCTTCATCTCCTAATATCCAATAGTTCCAAGTCTTACTTGTGCAAATATCTTTGTAGTAACACTATATGCTACCGAAGCACATGCCCCATGTCCATATCTTAATGCTGTGCCAGGATTTCCCGTCACTGCAACTTCAACAGGGACAAGTGAAACATCTGCTGCACCATTTCCATTCATAGTGCCATTTGTCAACTGAGAGATACTGTAAGGAATCACATCATCCCCTAGACAATGCACCAATCTTACAGAAGTTGTAGGTGCCCAATTGTACACATCATTCGCTCTAGCTGCTCGCCTAAACCAATTATTTGGATCAGTAAGTGCATCTTGGACAAATAAAGGATTAAACAACCCATTTGCACCTGTTGTTGCGGTAGGTAATTGAGGGTCTATTTCTGTACGTGTCAAGTCTCCATTAAAAAGTGTTGCCAAACTTGAAGCGTACGGCTCATTTATCACTGTTGTGATGTCTTTAGTAAATGCTGTAGCATACGCATATCCAACATTTGCCATAAAGGATGGCACAGAAAGATTTGCTGCTTGTAGTACTGTTGTAGCCAATCCTTCTACCGCATACGGTCCTGCCATAGGTGCTGCCATAGCTACAGTAAGAACACCATCCGTTTCTATTTTTTCAAGTGTTGCCATAGCAGCATAGCCACCTTCACTGTAGCCCGTTAAAAATAATTGTCCATTAAGGTTAATATTGTTAGCCACAGCAAAAGCTCTTGCCGCAGCTATAAAATCAACCGTTGCATTGGCTAAAGATTTTTTCAAAATAAAGGGATGATAATGGCTAAGCGAATCACCAAAACCAATATAGTCAGGCTGTATTGTGACAAATCCACCCAATGATGTGAGCAATATAGGAGAACCACTTGGTGCATTGTTAAGTGATGCCTGTACACTAGGAGATTCTCTATCTGCAAAAATAGTACCATGATCATCACTAACCAATGATAGCCCCAATGTACTGTAGACAACATTAGGTAACCCTGTAGGTACTACCATTAACCCTGATACTGAAACACTATTGTTTTCTTCATCCGTTGTCGTATAAGGAATTTTGTAGGCTTTATACCCATATACTGTTGAGTTTACATCAATCCCAGGAGTATTGGCATCAATTAGACTTTGCTTGATTGATGCACCTGAGAAACTTACCACAAGCTCTCCTCCAGAGACTACTTCATTAGAAGGTTTACTCAAACCACCTCCACAGCCTACCAAAAACATTGCAGACACTACCAATGTCAATTGCGATACTTTTCCCATAATCTTTCTCCTTTTATTGTTCATCTTCATGTTGAACTTAAGGTAAAACCCAAAAAGGTATTACCTTAAATGCAACACAGGCATAATTATGCTTCTAACGCATACAATGCCCTAATTTCCTCTGCCCATATAGTCTCATCTATGGTTTCTAAAATAAGAGGTATATCATCCATGTGTGGGTCATTCATGATAAACTTGAAAGCATCCCAACCTATCTCACCTTCTCCAAGAGAATGATGTCTGTCAACCCTTGAACCTAGTTTTGGTTTGGAGTCATTGATATGCATCCCCATGAGGTACTCAAACCCTACGATACGCCCAAAGGCATCCATAGTCTCATCGTATGCTTCTCTTGTACGTAAGTCATAGCCTCCTGTAAAGGTATGACAGGTATCCAGACAAATCCCAACGCGGCTTTTGTTCTCTACCTTATCGATGATGTGCGCCAAGTGTTCAAACTTATAGCCGAGGTTTGAGCCTTGCCCTGCGGTATTTTCTATCACTAGTTTCACATCAGAATTTGGTGTTGCATCTATGGCGAGGTTAAGAGACTCTGCAATAACATCGAGACATCCCAACTCTGCTTTCATAAGCTTGTCCATATATTCTGGGTCTTTTTTAGGTATCTTTACGAGGTGTGAACCTGGATGAAAGTTGAGTTTGTCTAGACCTAAAATATGACAGCGTTCCAACTCATCGACAAAAGCATCACGTGACTTTTCAAGTTTTTCAACTTCAGGATGGCCGAGGTTTATAAGGTATGAGTCATGAGGAAGGACATGTTTAGGCAAGATGCCCGAAGCTTCAAGATTTGCATGAAAGGCATCAATCGTTTTTGTCTCTAGTGGTTTTGCTACCCACTGTCTTTGGTTTTTGGTAAATACGGCAAAAGCTTTTGCCCCTATCGCCATGGCATTGAGTGGTGCATTATCTACGCCACCACTTGCACTCACATGTGCCCCTACAAACTTCATGTCCCCAACCTTTTGATTTTAATCATTATATTGTTCATTCTATCACGGAAGACTATCTGCTTATTTAAAACGCTATACTTTATGTCATATTTTCCTGTTTTACGAATGTTTTGTGTAAAGCCGTTACGTATTTTCTTTACATTTAAACCATCAAACAGCTCTTTTCCTCTAAAGATATTGTCTAAAATATCTTCTGGATAAGCAGAAGACAAAACCTGTGTATTAAAAGTCTGTCTGTTCATACATTCAAAAAGACTCATACACACACTACTTTGGCTCACTTCAAGTGCCATAACTGCCTGCCCATTACTATACATCTCTACTTTCATCTCTTTATCATTGTCATAGATAAAGCCTAGGTCAGCATACTTGAATGTGTCTGTTTTAAAGACTACAAAAACACTCTCTTCTTTGCTATATTCTGTAGAGGCACACGCCGTTAAAAGGTACAAAGCACCTAGCGTCATACATATTTTTTTAATAAACATCCTGATTTTCCCATTTTTTGCATCAATTATACCCTCTTTAAGAGTTATTTAAGCACCCAATAACTATAATTCCGTCCACAAGTTGTAAATGGCCCCATCGTCTAACGGTTAGGATCCATGGTTTTCATCCATGTTATAGGAGTTCGAGTCTCCTTGGGGTCACCATTTAAAACTTGTAACCTTTTTATTATTGTTGGCCCCATCGTCTAACGGTTAGGATCCATGGTTTTCATCCATGTCATAGGAGTTCGAGTCTCCTTGGGGTCACCAACAATTCCCACAAAAACTTATGATACAATATCTTTAAAAAAGTACCCTTATGTTTAAAAAAATTATTCTCTACCTCTTCCTATCTATTTCCCTCTATGCAAATGAACACTTTTATACCATAAAACTGGCTGCTTATAAAAATATTGACAGCTTGCACGCATCTATAGCAAAACTACCCAAATCATTGCAAAAGCATATCAACATCACACATGATGATGCTATCTACAGAGCTACAGTGGCTACTACAACAGACAAAGATGCTCTACAAACACAATTAGCTTCTTACCGAACCGTATTTTCAGATGCCTTTATAGCCAAAGCATCTGTACCACAGACATCAGCTTTGAAAAAAAAGAAAATGTTAAAACCTGTTGTCGCATCAAACACAGTGAAGCCCAAAGAAAAAGAAGAAAAAACTAAACAGCCCTTACCTAAGCATGCCTCACTCCATGAAAAACTGCAAGGGAAAACACTCTATATGGCGGTACACAAAAGTAGCCAAATGCCACAAAACATGCTTTTTCGTGTCACCTTCAAAGAGCATAGGGTAACATACACACCCCTACGCGGTTCCTTACCTCCTGCAAACCTACAGTACAGAGTAACGAAACAGAAACTTTTCATGTATAGAAAAGGTTTATTTAACTCAAGTATTTATAGTAACCTAGAGAAGGAAACCGATAGCTATTATCTCATATCAAGTTGGATGAAAACGAAAAAAACCTCAACGGTACGCTATTATTTTAAAGAAGAGGAAGCAAGACGCTATCTTAATTTCGGTAGATAATGGACAAATAAAAGATTTTATATTATAATAGAACAAAAAGGTTTATATATGTTACGTACTCTTTTCATAATCACTCTTCTTTCTAGCTTTTTATTTTCTGCTTCTCACTATACTGTTAGGCTTGCTGTCTATAAAAGTACTAAACGTTTACACAAAGCCATCGAGAAGTTTCCTCCTGCGCTAAAAGATACAGTGAAAACCTACAAAAGAAAAGGTTTAACTTACGCATACACCATTCCTACTACCGATAAAGTAACCCTGAAAAAGCTACTTCCATCTTATAAAAAAGTATTTCATGACGCGTACATCCAACCTACACGCCATTTAAAATAACTACCTTCCTACCGCATGGTCAAGTTTTGCCATGGCTATAAAGTAGTCATAGTAAGCATTGACCAAGCTTCCTTTTTATTTTACAGGGTCTGTAGAAATTTGAATACTATTACTACTTTTCACACTGCTCATACGCTTTCATTTGCGCCTCATGGTCTGCCTTAAGTGTTTCTTGTAAGCGCTTCAAGTACCACTTTTAACGCAAGTATCTCTTCATCTTTTTGAGTAATCGTCTCCATGTACTGTGTGCAGTTATTGTACTCAGTATTATAATAATTGTCTTGATACATTACTGTAGGTCATATTATGGGATGCACAGGTCTCACTGAATGAAGAGATAGTAAAGTGTGAGTGGATAGATGATACTTTAGCTAAAGATACTTTAGATGCATATGCACAAAGTGCTGCATATACCAAGTCACTAACAGAGAAACGACAAACGACTATACGCTTTGCAGTGAATGATTTAGCTATCATAAAAGCTAAGGCAAAAGAGATGGGTATAGGGTACCAAAACCTCATTCAAACGTTAGTACATAATTATGCACATGACAAAACAAAACTAGGGTTATAAACGCTTTTCAATCCAAGATTTGTTATACTCAAATAATTATCAAGATTAGGAAGCACATTGAAACACCTTATTGACTTTATCGAAACAAAAGATGTGAGTAAAACATCTATTTATGAACAACTTAAATGTACCAAGGAAGAGGCACAGTTGGTGCAGCATATCTGTAAACGGTATGTGGCAGGGCTGGAAGAAGTCTCTGTACTTGAGGTACTACAAGAGAACTTCTCTTCCGAGGGATATGTCTATTTAAAAAAGCTTGGACTTGTAAAAAATCTGCTTGATTTAGGCTGGTTTATTCAGGTGAGTTTTGGTCAAGTTAAAGCACATGAAGCTTCTAAGTTAGAGCTACTCTCAGCATCTGTGACACCTAGTATTTCACTGCTTCGTTTGCTTGAAGAGGGTTCACTTGAAATCTTTTTACCAGAGGTTAAGCCCTACACTGACCACTTGGAATACCTGCAAGACCAGTTTGACATGGTGGCACTTTTGCATAAGATTTCTACCTTTAAACAAGGATTTGCCGATAACTCTCTAAGCATCGGACGGCTTAAAAACAAGCTAACGCTACTTACAGCACGTATAGAAGAGCGTGTGAAGATGACGGAGACTCCCATCGTGGTAGAGGAGTTCTTTAAAGAGAAAGAGTTAGACGAAAAAGAAAAGCGTATCTTCTTGGCATTGCTTAAAGAAGAGTATAGTGGAGGAGAGGGGCAGTTTAGAGATATGAACACCCTCATAGAACTCATCAGCTTTGATGAGTACGAGAAGATAAAAAACCGTGCTTTGCTAGAGGATGGGGCAAGACTTATTACCGAAGACATCATAGACTATGAAGAGATACTGAATATGTTTGGAGGCGTAAGCCGTTCTTTTTACCTACAAGAAGAAGTGATGCAACGCATTATCCACCCTAAGAAAAAGAAAAAAGTAGCAAAACTCAAACTCAATGAACTTGTAGATGAACAAGAGCTTTTTGAGTACCTTAAACCCACAACTACACTAGATGATGTAGTGCTCCATCCTAAAACCAGAGAGACGTTAAACAATGTTGTCAAACAGGTTGACAAAGAGGTCTTTAAAAAGCTTCGTGAATGGGGTATCAAAGACAAGCGTAAAGGCATTGATGCGCGTATCATCTTCTATGGTGCAGCAGGGACAGGTAAGACGATGACAGCGATGAGTCTGGCTAAAACACTGAAGCGTCCTATCTTGTCATTTGACTGTTCAAAGATACTCTCAATGTATGTGGGTGAGAGTGAGAAGAATGTGCGTAAAATCTTTGATGACTTTAAAGAGCTGAGTAAAAAAGCAAAGGTAGATCCCATCTTACTCCTCAATGAAGCAGACCAGTTTTTAAGTGCAAGAAGTGAAGGTGCAGGAAGTTCTGCAGATAAGATGCATAACCAGATGCAAAACATTTTCTTAGAGCAGATAGAAAAGTTCGAGGGTATTCTCATCGCAACGACCAATCTGCTTGGTAACATAGACAAAGCCTTTTCACGCCGTTTTAACTACAAAATAGAGTTTAAAAAACCAGGTAAAAAACAGCGTCTTCGCCTTTGGCAGTTTATGCTTCCTGAAAATGCAGACTATGAAGAAGGCTTTGACATAACAGAACTTTCACGCCATGAACTTACAGGTGGGCAGATAAATCTCATCATCAAAAACACAGCCTATAAAGTAGCGGTACGTGAGGAGTCAGTATTTTCCAACCAAGACTTTTTAGAAGAGATAGAAAAAGAGTTAGGCTCTAGCTTTGAAGGGGCTAAAAGTATGGGGTTTAAGGTATAAGAGCATGACACTTTTTCAAAATTCTGTACTTCGTAATTTTCTACAAAACATAGACAAAACAGATGCACTCCAGGCATATACATCTTACAAAAAAGATTTCTTGCCCAAAATAGCCAATATCAAAACCTCTAAAGAAGAGCAGTATCAGTACGGATTTCTGGATGATTTGTTTGTAAAGGTTTTAGGGTATACCCTTAATCCTACACCAGCGTACAACCTCATAGCGGAACAGAAAAACCTAAGTGATGCTAAAAAGGCAGATGGTGCAGTGCTCAAAGAGGGTAAGGTTATAGCCGTCATAGAGCTAAAGTCCACCAAAACAAAGTCTATGGACAAGATAGTCAACCAAGCCTTTAACTACAAGCACAACCACCCAAGCTGTAAGTATGTGATTACCTCTAACTTTGAGAAGCTTCGTTTTTATGTGGAGCATTCAGACAAATATGAGGAGTTTAACCTTTTTGACTTAGATGAAGAGAGGTTTATACTCCTCTACACACTACTAAACAAAGAGAGCATTTTTGATGATGTGCCTCTTACTTTAAAGAAACAGTCTAAACTTCAAGAAGAAAATATCTCTAACGAGCTTTACAAAAAGTACGCCACACTCAGAACGAACTTGTTTGAAAACATCATACAAAACAACCCTAGCATAGACAAGCACATCTTGCTAGAAAAAACACAAACCATACTAGACCGTATGGTGTTCATTTTCTTTGCTGAAGACAGAGGCATTTTGCCACCCAATACTATACAGTCCATAGTTGACCACTATGAGGGCGACATAGAAGACCGCGAGCTTTGGCACTTTTACAAGATATATTTTAACGCTATCAACAAGGGAAATGCAAAGCTCAACATACCAGAGTACAATGGTGGACTTTTTGCTACCAATGCACTTCTCGATAACCTAATCATAGATAATGATGTCATCAATGCTTGTCCATTGGCGTTAAGTGCCTATGACTTCAACTCCGACATAGATGTGAACATTTTAGGGCACATTTTTGAGAACTCACTTAACGACATAGAAGAACTCAAAGCACGCATCAACGATGATGACTTTGATGCCAACAAGTCTAAGCGTAAGAAAGATGGGGTTTTTTATACGCCTGAGTACATTACCAAGTACATCGTGGACAACACACTAGGTTCACTCTGTCAAGCTAAAAAAGAAGAACTAGGCTTAGATGAGGTAGAGATAGAAGTACCCAAAAACCCTAAAAAGCTAAACAAAACACAGAGTAAGCAGAAAGAGGCACTAGAAGCCTATAGAGAGTATTTGCTAGGACTGAAGATACTTGATCCTGCCTGTGGTTCGGGTGCATTTCTTAACCAAGCGTTGAACTATTTACTAGAAGAACACGCTTTCATAGATGAGAGTATCAAGACACTTATGGGTGGCTCTGTGTTAGGCTTGTACGATGTCAAAAAGGGCATACTTGAAAACAACTTATATGGTGTAGACATCAATGCAGAAGCAGTGGAGATAGCCAAACTTTCATTGTGGCTACGCACAGTAGAGAGTGGACGTAAACTCAATAAGTTGGCAGACAAGATAAAGGTAGGAAATTCGCTGATAGACGACAAGGAAGTAGCTGACGATGCTTTTGTTTGGGAAGAGGAGTTTTCGGAAGTGTTTGCGCAGGGTGGGTTTGATGTTGTGATTGGGAATCCGCCGTATATTACCTTTGCTTTAGGGAAAAAACAAGAATTTGATAATAAAGATATTGAATATTATAAAACTAAATATCCATTATCTTCTGTATATAAAGTGAGTTCGTATTTAATATTTATAGAGAAATCATTAAAACTTCTTTCTCAAAAAGGATTACTTTCTTTCATTGTACCTAATACAATTTATACAAATTATTATTATGCAAATTTTAGAGAATTTTTAATTAATGATTATGGTATAGAAAGTTTATTTAATTTAACCTATGAAGTTTTTAATGACGCAGATACAGGTGGGTCAGCTATATTTGTTCTTGGGAATAATAAGCAAAATGATACAAAATTACTGTCTACATATAGTGAAGAATTATTTGATGTTCCAAATATTTTTTCAACAAATCAAAATGAGTTCAAAAAGTTACCTGATAATAAGTTTTTATTTTCAAATAGTTTAATATCGCTTTGGAATAAAGCTTTTCAAAATTCTATACCACTAGGAAGTGATAATTTCAAATTTTATAATGGGATAAAAACAGGAAACAATAAAAAGTTTTTATCAGAAATTAAAATTGATGAACGGTATAAACCTGTTATTAGAGGAAGAGATTTTTATAAGTATGTACCTCCTAAAAATGAATTATTTGTATTATTTGATCCAAAGCAATTATGGAGCAATACCAATGAAGAAATGTATTTAACAAAAGAAAAATTAATTTTTAGACAAACTTCAGATCATCTTGTTGTCACATATGACGATAAACAAAATTTTACAATGGATACAACACATATTTTATTTGATAAATCTAATAAATATAGTCATAAGTATTTATTGGCAATAGTAAATTCAAAATTATTAAATTTTTTATATCAAATTATTGTCCCTGAAATTGGAAAAGCTTTTTCTGAAGTAAAAGGTGTTAATCTAAAAAAATTACCAATAAAACTTATTTCATGTGATAGTCAAAAACCTTTTACGGAAAAAGCAGATACCATGTTAACTCTAACTAAGATCCTCCAAACAAAAAAACAAAAGTTCCTCAAAAGAGTCACTGACAACCTAGAGATTGACAAACTCAGTAAAAAGCTGGAAGCCTTTTACATCTATGACTTCAAAACCTTTCTAGCCGAACTCAAAAAGAAAAAAGTCACCCTCTCTCTGGTGCAACAAGACGAATGGGAAGAGTATTTTTCTCTTTACAAAAAAGAGTTGACAGAGTTACAAACAGAGATTGACAATACTGACAAAGAGATAGATAAAATGGTATATGCGCTGTATGGATTGAGTGAGGATGAGATTGCTGTGGTGGAGGGGTGATGGAAGATATATTTGATTACTACAAAGAACAGACGATTTTGTTAAGCGATGCGATAAATAACAAAACTAAAATATATTTAGATACAAACTATTGGGTTGATATTTGTGATGTAACTTTGGGTAAAAAGAAAAATACAGTAATAGAAGAAATCTATATACGTTTAAAATGTGGCGTTGAAAAGAATCAATTAATTTGTCCTATTAGTTATCATATATTTATTGAAGTATTAAAACAGAATGATGAACAAACTTTGCACCAAACGGTTAAAATTATTGATGAGTTATCACAAGGGTATATTCTTAAAGAAGAAAGACAAAGGTTTGAGCTAGAGCTATTTCATTTCTTTTATGATAATTTAAAGATAGAAATGGATATAAAAGCTAGCCAAAATTATTGGGATTTTATTTATAATTTATATGGTTTTATGATTCCACATCTTCAGAAATTATCTTTATCTGATCAGTTTTTAGTACATAAAAAATATTTTAATGATGTAGTTAAAAAATATAAATTATCTGATTTTATAAAAAGCCAAAATTTTAAACAAGGACTTTCTCATTATCAAAACTATAAGGTTGATACAGATTGGTTTATGTCAAAAAAAATAGAACACAGTAAAGTCCATAATACTTTTCATCAATTGTATATGGCTGAACTATCTGGCGTTCTCGACATCTATAGTGAAGATATACAAATAATATTTAAAAAGATTATAAAAGATAAAGCAAAACAAGAAAATATACAAATCGTACCTAACGATAAAGTTAATAATGATGTAGCAAAAAATATGATATATGCTATTTTCAATAAAAAAAAGATGGGTGTATATTTACCATCAATAGATATAAGAACAATGTTACATGCTAAATTGAGATGGAATACAACAGAAAAGTATGAGCAAGGCGATTTTAATGATAACAATCATGCAACTTCGGCACTACCTTATTATGATTATTTTTTTACTGAAAGTAATTTACACACTATGATAAAACAGAGTAAGTATGATGAAAAATATAGTTGTAAAGTTGCATCTAAGTATATTGATACTCTATCTTTCTTGAAAGAATTGTAGTGAGATTAAAATTAGGGGTCTGGTACTAAAGCCTAAATAAAAGACATGCGAGTTCGTACCAGTTTAGTAGCAAATACAGACTTTTAAACATTAGGCATATTTTTGGTACAATGACATATAACGCAAAAAGGATTTTATGATGCAAACATTAACGCTAGACGTTCAAGATAATTTTGTACAAGATTTTTTAACTATCATAGAACACTATAAAGACAAAGTGCAATTGCAAAAAGATAAAAATTTAGTAGCAGACCCATACTTTTATGAAAGACAAAAGCAACTGCAACAAGACCTAAAAGAGGTTGATACTGGAACAGCTGAAATGATAAGCAATAAAGATTTTTGGGATGACATAGATACCTTTACTCAATCATTACAAAAATGACCATTATACATAAACCTACTTTTTCAAGACAACTAAAACAAATTATTGAACACATTGCGCTAGACAAACCTAGTGCAGGTATGAAATTTAAAAATGAGCTAAAAGAATCTATAAACCTACTTCCTGACCATCCCTTAAAATATAGAAAATCTATTTATTTTGATGATGAAAATATAAGAGATATGACATATAAAAAATACACTATTACCTATAGAATAAAACCGATTAAAAATGAAATAGAAATTTTAAGAATATTTAACAGAAATAAGCCGATATAATGGGTTAAATTAGGGTATGTTACTAAATCCTAAATAAAAGAAATCAATGTAATCAGTAAATCATATTTGCCTATAAAGTATGACAATTTGACATATTTTTATCTTTTTTGAAAAAGTTATGCCATATTCTTTAAAATGCTAAAGGAAGATAATTTTGGAAAAACAAATTATACATTCGTTGACAAACAATTTTGAGTCTTTTTCTCACAAGACAGAGGAAGGTATAGAGTTTTGGCTAGCAAGAGATTTGCAACAATTACTTGGCTATATAAAATGGGATAATTTCAAGAATGTTCTTTTTAAAGCACGGACAGCTTGTGAAACTTCAGGGCAAAGTATCGTAGACCATTTTGCTGATATCGGGAAAACGATACAAATGCCTAGGGGAGCGACAAAAGAAGTAGAGAGAAAACTCATTACCGATGAGAAAAAAATAGTGAAGAAAAGTGGATTTTCTTCTAAAGGTAAATCATGAAACTCTACATCATAGCAGGGGCTAATGGAAGTGGTAAGATTACCTTTGCTAAGTCTTTTGCAAGTATCCACAATATGTATTTTATCAATGCAGATGAGATAGCTAAAGAACTTGACCCTAAAAATATTACCAAGCACCAAGTTAAAGCAGGACGTATTTTTTTTCAAGAGTTACATGAAAAATTAAATGGCAACAAATCCTTTATCGTGGAGACGACACTCTCAGGAAAGTATCTGGTTAAGTATATTAAGCAGGCACAATCCAATGGCTTTGAAGTTGAGATGATTTATCTTTTTTTAGCGAAACCAGAAAGTAATATAAGCCGTGTGTCTAATAGAGTTTTGAATGGTGGACACCATGTTCCAAAAGATGATATAATAAGGAGATTTTACAGAAGTAAAGAGATGTTCATGTATGTCTATAAAGACTTGGTAGATAAATGGATTATGTATTACAACTCTGATGAAATAACAGAAAAAATAGCCACAGACATTATGATATACGATAATAAGAAATGGCAAGATTTTATAAAGGATTTGGCATGACACAAAAGATGGAAATAACCGATGATATGATACAACAAGTTGCCAATGATGCAGTACGTGAAGCGCAAAGAAAAAGTCTTGAAAATGGCATACCTAATGCATATACAAAAAATGGAGTTCTCTACTTTCAACTCCCCGATGGAACGATAACCATGGAAAATCCTTTTGAAAAAGGTGAATTGAAAGAACGACTCGAAGCACTTACCGAGTAACTACTTCACTATCTCCACTTTAGCCCCAATGAGCTGTATTATCCCACCCTTTACATTGAGTGGGGTAAAGCCGTTTTTTTCTAAGATGCGTGAAGCAACTACGGAGCGGCTGCCACTTCTACAGTAGACGATAATCTTTTTATTTTTTACCTTTTCTAGCATACCAAGATTGTTTGCAAGTGCATCTACAGGGATGAGTGTAGCATCACGTAGATGTCCATCTTTGTATTCTGCTATGGTACGCACATCAAGCAGAGAGACATTGTTGTCATTGTCTAGTAATGTGATGGCTGTTTTGGCATCGATGGACTCAAAGTTGGCTAAAATCCACCCCTTTGTGTAGGCAAACCAAAAAACCAGTCCAGCCATAGCAACCCAATACAGTATATTTGTAACTTTTTTCATATCTTTTAAAACACCTTCTGATTTTTGACATTGTAACCCCTTTTCCTTTGTTTCACTTGGTTACATCGCTAAAACTAATCATTGAAAGCCTTGCAAGCCAAAAATCTTTTAACCATCTTTTGGCTAGTATGAAACTAATATTCTGAGAATTCTCTACACCTCATTGGATGGTAGATAGGGATTGATGAAAAAAATTAAGGGATTAATATGACTCATGTAATTACAGAACATCCGTATTTTGGTGTATTTGTTTTATTCGCGTTAACGGCTGTAGCGTTCCCCGCAACACTATGGGCTGCTCGTTTTGTTTCTAGAAAAATGGCACGGCTTGACACTGAAAAGCTTAAACTTAGTATCTACGAATGTGGACCAGAGGTAACAAAACAACCTAACACTATTTCAATACAGTTTTATCTTATTGCACTTCTGTTTATTTTGTTTGATGTAGAGATTATCTTTATGTTCCCATGGGCGATTGACTTTAAACTACTTGGATGGTTTGGTTTTGCAGAGATGTTACTATTTATATTATTACTTACGATTGGTTTCGTATATGCATGGAAGAAAGGAGCACTTGAATGGCACAGCATCAAGTAAACTACGCCAGCTCAGCTGGATTGCCGATAGCATTGACTTCGGTAGACAAACTCGTAAACTGGGGGCGTTCAAATTCACTTTGGCCGCTTACCTATGGACTCGCATGTTGTGCGATTGAGATGATGGCTTCTGGAGCATCACGTTATGACTTCGATAGAATGGGAACCATCTTTAGAGCAAGTCCTAGACAAGCAGACGTCATGATACTCGCAGGTACGCTTTCTAAAAAGCACTCTGAGTTTGCAAGACGTCTTTATGACCAAATGACTGAGCCTAAATGGGTCATCTCTATGGGATCATGTGCGAACACTGGTGGTATGTTTAACACCTATGCAACTGTGC
The DNA here is from genome assembly GCA_027012955.1 of Sulfurovum sp. Classification (GTDB taxonomy): domain Bacteria; phylum Campylobacterota; class Campylobacteria; order Campylobacterales; family Sulfurovaceae; genus Sulfurovum. The sequence goes on along the minus strand of JALUYL010000095.1, from coordinate 1,165 downwards.
AAGGAGTAGATAGAATTATCCCTGTAGATATCTACTTGCCAGGATGTGCACCTAGACCTGAAACACTTCAGTATGCACTAATGATGCTTCAGAAGAAGATTCGTAAAGAGTCTGCAGATATGAAGAAAAATACTAAACAAGATTTAACAACCCAAACAGGTAAAAGAGCGAGGTTAATATAATGAAAATGAAATTTTTAGCAAGCGATAAGTCGCGCGAGCTCTCTGCTGAAGAGTCGTTTATGAGCTTTGCTCAGAAAGGAACCTACTAATGAGAAAGTATGTACCAAAAGACAACGTTCAAGGAAAGTCTTACTATACAGATAGATTTTGGGTAGCACCACGTGTACCTAGAACTGAAGTAGAAGATGCACATTTTTCTGCAGTGGTTAAAGCTGTAGGTGCAGATGCAAAAGAGTCTTATGTTGAGATAGGACAACTTGTACTTCACATCAACCCTGAAGACAACTTCAAAGTCATGAAAACATTAAAAGAAGAGTGTGGTTATACACAGTGTTCTGAGCAATCAGCAGTTGACTACCTGGCAAAAGACAATGAGTTTGAGCTTTTCTGGCAACTTCTTAATGTGACAGAAGCAAAAAGAGTAAGAGTGGTTTGTCGTTTGGCAAATGGTGCTGCGATTGAGAGTATCGAGCCACTTTACAAATCTGCAAACTTTGCAGAGCGTGAAATGTTTGATATGTTTGGTATTAAAGTAAACAATCACCCTTTCCTTAAACGTATTCTTATGCCTGATGACTGGGAAGGTCATCCATTGCTTAAAACATACCCTTTACATGGTGATGAATTTGCTTCATGGTATGAAGTGGACAAAATCTTTGGTAAAGAGTATAGAGATATCATCGGGCCTGAAAACAGAGACCCTGCAAAAATTGATATTGAAGATACAAAACGTTTCTCTCGTGTTGGGTATGAAGTACCATTTGGTGCAGAGTATAACGGTGAAGAAGAACAAGAAATTGAATATAGTGAAACACTGTTGGTAAATTATAATAAAAAAGCATCTAAAACATTAGATGAAAGAAGATAGGGGAGAGCATGCAAGTATCCAATAAATTAACGCCATTTTTTGAAAACCTCAATTTTGAGCGTGATGACAATACAATGGTTATCAACTTCGGTCCTCAGCACCCTTCTGCGCACGG